>DATCUG010000579.1:0-8235 GCA_036567525.1 Streptosporangiaceae bacterium
GCCGATGCCGGCCGGATCGGCCAGCGGGTGATCATCGAACCGAACTTCCCGTGCCTGAGCTGCCCGGCCTGCCGGGCGGGCCGCACCTCGGCCTGCCCGCACCGGGTCAGCCTGGGCTTCAACGCCCCGGGCATGCTGGCCGAGCGGATCGCGGTGCCCGCCGAGTTCGCCTGGCCCACCCCGGAGCCGTGGAGTGACGCCGACGCGGTGTGCGCCGAGCCGTTCACGGTGGCCCGGGCGGCCATCCGCCGCTCCGGGGTCCGGCCGGGGCGCCGCTGCCTGGTGGTCGGGGCCGGCTCCCAGGGCAGCCTGCTCTGCCTGGCCCTGCTGAGCCAGGGCATCGTGCCGCACGTGCTGGAACCCCATCCGGGGCGGCGCGCCGTGGCCACCGGGCTGGGCGCCGAGGTGGCCGGCGAAACCGATGGCGGCTTCGACGCGGTCTTCGAGACCTCCGGCGTGCCCGCCGCCCTGCCCGAGGCGGTCAGCCGGGCCGGGCGGGGCGCGGTGGTGCTGCTCATCGGGCAGCACAGCGAGCCCGCCAGCCTGGTCACCAGGACCGTGGTGCAGCGCCAGCTCACGTTGCGCGGCTCGCTGATCTACGACCACCCGGACGACTTCGCGTCGGCCCTGGCCGGGGCGGACCGCGTCACGCCGTCCCGGGTGCTCGGCGCGTGCCGCCCGCTCGACGAGGCGGCGGCCGCGTTCCAGGCCGCCCGCCAGGTCCCGGGCAAGACCTGGATCCAGGTCAAGGACTAACGCCCAGGTCAAGGACTGACGGCCAGGTCAAGGACTGTCGGCCAGCCCAAGAGCTGGCGGGCAGGTCAGGGGCTCTCGGCCAGGTCGGCCAGCACCGCGGCCAGGCTGTCCTCGTCGGCGGGCACGCCCGCCTCCGGGCGGCCCAGACCGTTCAGCACCACGAAGCGCGCGCCGTCCTGGTACTTCTTGTCCCGCAGCCACGCGTCGCGCAGCCCGGCCAGGCCGAACTGGCCGCTGGCCGGCAGCTGCATGGCGGCCAGCAGCCGCCGGTGCAGGCCGACCAGGTCGTCGCCGATCCGGCCCTGCCGCCGGGCCAGGTAAGCGGCGGCCATCATGCCGAGCGCGACCGCGGAGCCGTCATCGGCCTGCTCCAGCCCGCGTACCTGCTCGATGGCGTGGCCGAACGTGTGCCCGTAGTTCAGGTGCAGCCGGCTGCCCTGCTCCCGCTCGTCACTGCTGACGATGGCCGCCTTCACCGTGACGCTGCGGAGCACCGCCTCGGCCAGCGCGCCGACGTCGCCCTTGGTCAGCTCGGTGGCCCGGTCTTCGATCATCGGGACCAGGTCGCCGCCACTGATCAGCGCGTGCTTGACCAGCTCGGCCAGGCCGGCCTGGTACTCCCGGGCCGGCCGGTCGGCCGCCTCGGCCACGTCGGCTATCACCGCGACCGGCTGGTGCACGGTGCCGACCAGGTTGCGGCCCTGCGGCAGGTTCAGTGAGGCCTTGCCGCCCACCGCGGCGTCGGCCTGGGCCAGCAGCGTGGTCGGGAACAGAGCCAGCGGCATGCCCCGGTTGTAGGTGCTGGCCACGAAGCCGGCGATGTCGCACAGCGCCTCGCCGCCCACCCCGACGACCAGGTCGTCCTTGTGCACGGCCAGGGTGGCCAGGTCTTCGGCCACCTGGGCCACCGTGGCCAGGTTCTTGTGCTGCTGCCCGTCCGGCACGCCGACCTGGCTGACGGCCAGCCCGCGCCGCTCCAGCGCCCGGCTGACCACCGCCGCCGTCGCCTGGTCGGCCGGGCTGGCCAGGCTGGTCAGCAGCACCGCCGACCTGGCCCGCGGCAGCGCGGGCAGCAGCCGGTCCGCGTCGGCCAGCAGCCCGGAACCGACGTGCACGTTGTACGTGCCGCCGGTGCAGGACACCAGCACGGTGCTGGTCCCGGCCGGGACGCCGGGCACCTCGGCCAGCCGGGCCAGCACATCCAGGCAGACCGCCTCCGGGCGCCGCCCGTCGGTGACCACGGTCAGCGTGGCCACCGCGTGGTAGCTGGCCAGCCGGCGCTGGAAGATGCCCGGCAGGTCGGGGTCGCGGAGCAGTGGCCGGTACTCGTCGTGCGCCACCCGGAGCATCGACTCTTCGTAGCCAACTTTCAGGTACACCACCTGATGGCCGCCCAGCGCGCGCTGCGTCCCGGCATGCAGCGCCGCCCCGCCGCCCAGCGCCAGCACCGCGTCCGGCCCGGCCAGCAGTTCCGCGGTCACCGTGTGCTCGAGCTGGCGGAACGCGGGCTCGCCGTCGGTGGCGAAGATATCCCGCACGCTGCGCTGGGTGCGCTGCTCGATGACCAGGTCGGTGTCCATGAACGGCAGGCCGAGCCGCTCCGCGAGCAGGTGCCCGACGGTGGTCTTGCCCGAGCCCATGAACCCGATCAGGACGATCATGGCGAGCTGCGCTCCGGCCCCGTGTCCTGGCCAACCGTGTCCTCGCCGGACGCCTGCCGCACCGCGGCCAGCTCGGCGATGGCCTGCAGCGCGAGCTGGTAGGACATCAGGCCGAACCCGGCGATCGTGCCGCTGGCCACGCTGGACACCACCGAGGTGTGCCGGAACTGCTCCCGGGTGGCCGGGTTGCTCAGGTGCACCTCGATCAGTGGCGCGGTCAGCATGACCAGCGCGTCGCGCAGCGCATAGGAATAGTGCGTGAACGCGGCCGGGTTGAGCACCACCGGCAGGTGGGCCGAGGCCGCTTCATGCACCCACCTGATCAGTTCTGCCTCGTCGTTCGTCTGCCTGACGTCGACGTACAGGTCCAGTTTCCGTCCGGTCAGCCGGCAGATCTCGACCAGGTCATCGAACGTCTGTGAGCCGTACACATCCGGCTCGCGCGAGCCCAGCTGGGCCAGGTTGGGCCCGTTCAGCACCAGCACCTGCTGCATTACCGACACACCTCCCGGTAGGCACGGCCCAGCAGCGCTTCCGGCGGGCTGACCACGGCTGGCTGGGCCAGGCCATCGAGCAGGACCATCCGGAGCCGGGCACCGCGCGCCTTCTTATCCACTGTCATCGCGTCCCGCAACTCCGGCCACAGCCCCGGCCGGTACGCGGTGGGCAGCCCGACCGCCTGCAGCACCCGGCGGTGCCGGCCCACCGTCACCGGGTCCAGCCGTCCCATCAGCCGGGCCACCTCGGCCGCGTAGACCATCCCGATGGCCACCGCCTCGCCGTGCCGGAGCTGGTAGCCCTCGACCCGCTCGATGGCGTGGCCCAGGGTGTGCCCGTAGTTGAGGATCTCCCGCCGCCCGAACTCACGCAGGTCGGCCGAGACCACCTCGGCCTTCATCCGCACCGCCCGCTCGACCAGCTCCCGCGCGTGCTGGCCGTGCGGCACCTGGGCGCCCGCCGGGTCGGCTTCGATCAGCTCCAGGATCACCGGGTCGGCGATGAACCCGGCCTTGACCACCTCGGCCAGCCCGCTCACGTACTCGGCCTGGGGCAGCGTTTCCAGCACGGCCAGGTCGGCCAGCACCCCGGCGGGCGGGTGGAACGCGCCGACCAGGTTCTTGCCCTCCGGGATGTCCACCGCGGTCTTGCCGCCCACCGCGGCGTCGGTCATGGCCAGCAGCGTGGTCGGCACCAGCACCAGCCGCACGCCGCGCAGCCAGGTGGCGGCCACGAACCCGGCCAGGTCGGTGGCGGCCCCGCCGCCGACGCCCACGATGCAGTCGCTCCGGGTGATCCGGCTGGCCGCGAGCTGGGACCACAGCGCCGCGGCCACGCTGATGTCCTTGGCCGCCTCACCGGCCGGCACCTCGGCCGTGTGCACCTGGTACCCGGCGTCCCGCAGCGCCCGGCCGACCGGCCAGGAGATCTCGTCCAGGCCCTTGGGCGCGATCACCATGACCGACGCCGCCCGCGGGCCGACCAGCGCGGGCAGCTCGCCGAGCACGCCGGTGCCGACCACGACGTCGTAGGGGTGCTCGCCGCGGACCGGGATCCTGGCCGGGGTCATGACAGCTGCGTTCCGAGCTCGGCCGCGAGGGACCCGGCCAGGTCCTCGGGCTCGCGGTCGTCGGTGGTCACGGTGCGCCAGGCCAGCCCGGCGTACACCGGGTGCCGCTCGTCGAGCATCTGCTTCAGCCGGCCGCGCGGGTTGCCCGGGATCGGCGGGTGCGGCCCGTCCAGACCCGACCGGCGCACCACGGTGCGGAACCCGGTCTCCAGGTAGATGACCCGCTGCCCGGCCAGCAGCTCACGGGTGGCCGGGTCGAGCGGCGCCCCGCCGCCCAGCGCGAGCACCCCGGGCTCAGTGCCGATCAGCCGGGCCGCGGTGGCCTGCTCCAGCGCGCGGAACGCGGCCTCGCCGTCCTGCACGAAGATGTCGCTGACCGGCTTGCCCGCCGTCTCCTCGATGACGCTGTCCGCGTCGGTGAACGGCACGCCGAGCCTGGCCGCGAGCAGCGGGCCCACGGTGGACTTGCCCGCGCCGGGCGGCCCGATGATGATCGCCACCGGCCCGCTCATGTGATCACCAGCGAGTCCAGGTAACCCCGCAGGTTGCGGCGGGCCTCCGCGACCGAGTCGCCGCCGAACTTTTCCGCGGCCGCGTCGGCCAGCACCAGCGCCACCATGGCCTCGGCCACCACGCCCGCCGCGGGCACCGCGGTCACGTCGCTGCGCTGGTTGATGGCCCTGGCCGGCTCGCCGGTGGCCACGTCCACGGTGGCCAGCGCGCGCGGCACGGTGGAGATCGGTTTCATGGCCGCGCGCACCCGGATCACCTCGCCGGTGCTCATGCCACCCTCGATCCCGCCGGCCCGGTTGGTCCGCCGCCGGACGCCGCCGGCCACGGCCTCGATCTCGTCGTGGGCCTGCGAGCCGCGGCGGCGGGCCGTGGTGAAGCCGTCGCCCACCTCGACCCCCTTGATGGCCTGGATGCTCATCAGCGCGGCGGCCAGCCGCCCGTCCAGCCGCCGGTCCCAGTGCACGTGGCTGCCCAGCCCGGGCGGCAGCCCGTAGCCGAGCACCTCGACCACGCCGCCGAGCGTGTCGCCGTCCTTGCGCGCCGCGTCGATCTCTTCCTGCATGGCCAGGCTGGCCTTGGCGTCCAGGCAGCGCACCGGGTCCGCGTCGATGCGCGCCCGGTCGCCCGGCTCCGGCTGGGCGCCGGCCGGCGCGGTGACCGACCCGATCTCCACCACGTGACTGAGCACTTCTATCCCGAACGCCTGTACCAGGAACTGCCGTGCGATCTCGCCCAGTGCGACCCGGGCGGCTGTCTCGCGTGCGCTCGCCCGTTCCAGCACCGGCCGGGCGTCATCGTGTCCGTACTTCTGCATGCCGGCCAGGTCGGCATGGCCGGGCCGGGGCCGGGTCAGCGGCGCGTTGCGGGCCTGGTCGGCCAGGTCATCGGCGGGCACCGGGTCGGGCGACATGACCGTCTCCCACTTGGGCCACTCGGTGTTGCCCACCCGGATGGCCACCGGGCTGCCCAGCGTCCGGCCGTGCCGGGTTCCCCCGGTGATCTCCACCTCGTCCTGCTCGAACTTCATCCGCGCGCCGCGGCCATACCCGGACCGCCGCCGGGCCAGCGCGGCCGCGATGTCCGCGCTGGTGATCTCGACCCCGGCCGGGATCCCCTCGCAGATGGCGACCAGCGCGCGGCCATGCGACTCACCCGCGGTCAGCCAGCGCACCATGTCCTGATCCTCCCACCCGTGGTGACCCGCGGGTCATGTCGTCCAACTGCGGCGTGCGGCGCCGGTCACCGGGCGCGCGGCGCCGCGATCGTCACCGGCCGCGCCCGGCGCGCGGTGCCGCGACTGATATTTCCATGCCGCGGCGCAGCCGTCCGCCGGTCGCGGTGAGCAGGGCCTCCGCCACCCGGCGCACCGCCGCGGTGGCCGCCGCCGGGTCACACCCGTCCGCGAGCGTCACCTGCAGCGCCAGGTCAGCCGTATCCTCCGCCGCGCCGTTCCGGGCCGCCGTGCCTGACGTCACCGGGTCCGGGCCAGCCGTCTCCGGGGCCGCAGCATCCAGGCCAGCCACGCCGTCGCCTGCACTCTCCAAGCCCATTCCGGCACTGCCGGCGCCCGCATCACCCGCAGCGGCACCATCCCTGCCAGCACTGGTTCCAGCCGCGTCGTCTGCCGCCGCCCCAGCCCCGGCCGCACTAGCCCCGGCCGCAGTGTCTCCGCCGGCGCGGCCCGGGCTGGTGCCGTTCAGGTCCAGGCCCAGCGCGCCCAGGTCGGCGGCGCTCCGCGCGGCCAGGTCGGGCAGGTCTTCCGGCCGCGGCCCGTACTCCCAGCCCGCGCGCTGGTCCGGGGTGGTCAGCGAGGCCTGCGCGATCAGCTGCTCGTGACCCAGCGCCGCGTGCAGCGCGGCCAGCACGTCCGGGTCCTGGTGCGGCAGCGGCGCCGGGCGTCCCGCCGCGAGCGCGGCCAGCCGGGCTCCTTCCACCGTGACCGGGACCGGCCCGGCCACGTCGATGACCACCGCGCTGGCTTCCTCGGCCCCGGCCTGCCAGGCACGGGCCGCGGGCACTGCTACCGGCCGTGCGTCCGGCCGCCACCTGGTCAGCGCGGCCAGGCTGGTGAAGGCCAGCACGGCGGCCCGGCCATCCCGCCCGATCAGCGTGGGCAGGGCCATCTCGGTGCTCTTCTCCCGGCGCAGCCCGGTGTCCGGGACAGCACTGTCGCCAGTCTCGCTGTCCCCTGTGGCCTCATAGTCCCCGCTGGCCTCTTCGGTCAGCACAGCCACCACCGGCACCAGGAGCCGGGAACTGGCCAGCGCGTTCAGCGCGGCGTGCTCGCTGCCCCGGCCGGCCGCGTAGGCGGCTAGCGCGGCGGACACCGCCGGGTCGGCGGCCCCGTCATCGCCGGAGAACTGCGGCTCGGCCGCGTTGAGGCTGCGCACGCCTCAACCCTAGCCGGGACAGCGGGCTGGCTGGCCCGCCCCGGCTGGCTGGCCGGCCCCGGCCCGGGCACCGGCGGTGCGCGCATATGCTGCGTGTTCGCGCTGATTGGTGGCCCGCGCCCGGATGTGCCGCAGGCCGCTGAGCGCAGCTCCAGTCAATGCCCGCGACGTTGCCCCAGCACACCAGTTGACGGGTTACGGTCAATTACATCCGCATGATGCGGGCACTGCTGGCGAAGCAGTTGAGGGGAAAATCCCCGTGTGAGAGTCTTTTGAGCACTCGCCGCAGGCCAACCGTGAGGGGAGCGTGTGACTCAGGCTGAGCCCATGGTCAGGATCATCGAACCCGGAACCCAGATGCAGAAGGTCATTCCGCCACGTCTGGTGGAGCCCTATCTTGCCGGGCGGCGATCTGTGATCGCCGGGTACGTGTACCGGGCCAGGGACTGCGCACTCCGCAGCCCGGCCGATTTTTATGATGTCCTGAACCTTGGCTATGACGGGTCTGACTTCACCGCCGAACTGGCGGAGATCTACGTCATGCGCTGGCGTGCCCTGGACCTGGACGCGTCGCTCGCGCCGCCGCCGGCGGACGGCCCGGCCGGGCCGCCGCCCAGCTCCATTCCTGAGTTCTACACGCTGCCGATCCCGGTTCCGGTGGGCGCGGAGATCCACCGGATCGTGCCCGGTGGCGAAGAGCTGATCGCCCGCTTTGACGGGCAGGCCTGGCTGCGCCCGTCCAAGGGGCTGTGAGCCATGCGTTTCCGGCAAATGGCCACGTACCGCGGGGTCCCCTACGAGGTAGGGGTGGGACCGTCCGAATCCGATGTCGTCTTGTTTGCCGCGTGCCCTCCTCCGGAGGAACTGGGCTTCGAGCCCGCTCCCGGGCACTGGCGCAAGCGCGTGATCAGGGCGGAGGTAGATGTGCTCTGGGAGTCCCGGCCGATTGGCACCTTCCACGGTGAAGCCTGCCTGGTGCTGGATGACCTCGGCGACCGGCTGCACATCGTCTACCTGGGCAAGGATGCCCGGCGGGCCAGGGAACTCGGTTACTGGCAGGTGGACCGGGGCGTGTTCGAGCTGCTCACGCCCAGGGACGAGGTCACCAGCCTGACCGAGGAGAAGGTGGAGAAGAACCTTTCCCGGTCCCGGCCGGAGCCCACCGCACCCCCGCAGCCTTCCTATCCGTACGGCGCGCAGCCCTGGCCGGCCGCGCCGCCGGCCGCACCGGCCCCGGCCGGCGCCCGTGGCCGGGGTTATCCCGAGCCGGCCATGACCCCGGCGGGCGCCTGGACCGGGAACGGCGCGCCGCCACAGTGGACCGGCAACGGCACCGGCGGGCACCCCG
>DATCUG010000580.1:0-2857 GCA_036567525.1 Streptosporangiaceae bacterium
CGGCTCGCTGGCGGTGACCAGCACCTCGGGTCCCGGCATGCTACTGAAGGCCGAGACCGTCGGCCTGGCCGTCTCGGTCGAGCTGCCGCTGCTGATCTGCGACATCCAGCGCGCGGGTCCCTCTACCGGCATGCCGACCAAGACCGAGCAGGCCGACCTGCTCCAGGCGATGTTCGGCCGGAACGGCGAGTCGCCGGTGCCGATCGTCGCGCCGGCCAGCCCGGCCGACTGCTTCAACGCGGCCATCGAGGCGGCCAGGATCGCGGTCAAGTACCGCACCCCGGTGTTCCTGCTCTCCGACGGCTACCTGGCCAACGGCTCCGAGCCGTGGCGCATCCCGGACACCGCCAGCCTGCCCGACCTGAGCACCGAGTTCGCCTTCGCCACGCCGGAAGACCTGGGCGAGAACGGGTTCGAGCCGTTCCGGCGGAACCCGGCGACGCTGGCCCGGCCGTGGGCCATCCCCGGCACCCCCGGCCTGGAGCACCGGATCGGCGGCATCGAGAAGGCTGACGTGGCCGGCACGATCTCCTACGACCCGGACAACCACGACCGGATGGTCCGGCTGCGCCAGGCCAAGATCGACGGCATCGCGGCCGACATCCCGGCCCTCGAGGTGGACGACCCGGACGGCGACGCCAAGGTGCTGGTGCTCGGCTGGGGCTCCACGTTCGGCTCGATTGGCGCCGCGGTCCGCCGGGTGCGCAACGCCGGCGGCAAAGTGGCCTGCGCCCATCTGCGTCACCTGTCCCCGTTCCCCGCCAACATCGGCGACGTGCTGGCCAGCTACGACAAGGTGCTGGTGCCCGAGATCAACCTCGGCCAGCTGGCCCTGCTGCTGCGCGGCCGCTATCTCACCGATGTGATCTCTTACAACCGGGTCCGTGGCCTGCCGTTCCGGGCCGCGGAGCTGGCTGGCGTCATCCAGGATGTGATCGCGAATGTCTGACCCCGCTGCGCACGCGAACGACGGGGCCGAGGAGGCCGGCCACCGGCCCGCCGCCCTGACCCTGGTGCCCAAGGCCGACCAGAAGCTGGCCACCAAGGACTTCAAGTCCGACCAGGAGGTCCGGTGGTGCCCCGGCTGCGGGGACTACGCCATCCTGGCCGCGTTCCAGTCGTTCCTGCCCGAGCTGGAGATCCCCCGGGAGAACCTGGTCATCATCTCCGGCATCGGCTGCTCGTCCCGGCTGCCCTATTACGTGGACACCTACGGGATGCACTCGATCCACGGCCGCGCCCCGGCCATCGCGACCGGGCTGGCCGCGTCCCGCCCCGACCTGTCCGTGTGGGTGATCACCGGGGACGGGGACGCGCTGTCGATCGGCGGCAACCACCTGATCCACGCGCTGCGGCGCAACGTCAACATCAAGATCCTGCTGTTCAACAACCGGATCTACGGGCTGACCAAGGGCCAGTACTCGCCCACTTCGGAGCAGGGCAAGGTGACCAAGTCGACGCCGTACGGCTCGCTGGACACCCCGTTCAACCCGGTCTCGCTGGCCCTCGGCGCCGAGGCCAGCTTCGTGGCCCGGACCATCGACTCCGACCGCAAGCACCTGACCGGCGTGCTGCGCGCGGCGGCCGACCACCGCGGCGCGGCGTTCGTCGAGATCTACCAGAACTGCCCGATCTTCAACGATGACGCGTTCATCCCGCTGACCAGCCCGGAGTCCCGGGACAACACGGTGATCCGGCTGGAAGACGGCCAGCCGGTGCGGTTCGGCCCGGAGCTGAGCCGGGGCCTGCGGTTCGGCCGGACCGGCTCGCTGGAGGCGGTGGACGTGGCCGGCGCCGACCCGGATTCGCTGCTGGTGCACGACGCGCACACCCCGGACCCGTCTTACGCGTTCGCGCTGTCCCGGCTGGACACGGCGGACTTCGCGCACACCCCGATCGGCGTGTTCCGGCAGGCGCCCCGGCCCAGCTACGACGACCTGATGGCGGAGCAGATCGCGGACGCCCGCGCCCAGCAGGGCCAGGGCGACCTGGCCGCGCTGCTGGCCGGCTCGGACACCTGGCAAGTCGGCTGACCGCCAAGACCTCAGGTGTCCGTGCGGGTTGAGCACCGCGGTCCAGTGACCACCGTAATCCTGGACCGGCCCGAGGTACGCAACGCCGTTGACCTGCCCACTGCGACCGCATTGGCGGCTGCGTTCGCCGGGTTCGACGCAGACCCCAGCGCCAGTGTGGCGGTGCTCTGCGGGGCAGGCGGTACGTTCTGCGCCGGGGCCGACCTCAAGGCCATCGGCGGGCCGGACGGCAACCGGGTCGCCCCGGACGGGGACGGGCCGATGGGGCCGACCCGGATGCGGCTGTCCAAGCCGGTGATCGCGGCCATCGCCGGGCACGCCGTAGCCGGCGGCCTGGAACTCGCGCTGTGGTGCGACCTGCGGGTGGCCGAAGCGGACGCCGTGCTGGGCGTGTTCTGCCGCCGCTGGGGGGTGCCGCTGATCGACGGCGGCACGGTCCGGCTGCCCCGGCTGATCGGCCTGGGCCGGGCGCTCGACCTGATCCTGACCGGGCGGGCCGTGCCCGCGGCCGAGGCGTTGCAGATGGGGCTGGTCAGCCGGGTCGTCCCGGCCGGCCAGGCCCGGCAGGCGGCCGAGGCGCTGGCCGCCGAGATCGCCGCCCTGCCGCAGAGCTGCCTGCGCAGCGACCGGGAGTCCACGCTGGCCAGCCTGTCGCTCGGCGAAGCCGGCGCGATGGCCAACGAGTTGCGCTGCGGGCTGACCGCGCTGGCCGCACCCGGTCTGGCCGCCGAGCTCGCCAGGTTCCGCGACGGGGCGGGCCGGGGCGGTGCTCCGGCCTGAGCGCATCGCGCTTCGGCGCGAAGCGGCGATCGGGGGGTTCCGGG
>DATCUG010000581.1:0-7287 GCA_036567525.1 Streptosporangiaceae bacterium
CCCCGCCCCGCCGATCAGCTTCTCGGTGTCCGCGTCCTCGCGGATCAGCTGATCGAGGATGTCCGCGATCCGCTTGCGCAGCGGCGTGGGATCGATGCCGTGCTCGGTGTTGTAGGCGATCTGCTTGGCCCGCCGCCGGTCGGTCTCGTCGATGGCCCGCTGCATGGACGGGGTGACCTGGTCGGCGTACATGTGCACCTGGCCGGACACGTGCCGGGCGGCCCGGCCGATGGTCTGGATCAGCGAGGTGCCGGAGCGCAGGAACCCTTCCTTGTCCGCGTCCAGAATGGAGACCAGGGATACCTCGGGCAGGTCCAGGCCTTCCCGGAGCAGGTTGATGCCGACCAGCACGTCGTACTCGCCGACCCGCAGCTCGCGGAGCAGTTCCACCCGGCGCAGCGTGTCCACCTCGCTGTGCAGGTAGCGCGCCCGGATGCCGAGTTCCAGCAGGTAGTCGGTGAGGTCCTCGGCCATCTTCTTGGTCAGCGTGGTGACCAGCACCCGTTCCGAGCGCTCGGCGCGGTCCCGGATCTCGTGCACCAGGTCATCGATCTGGCCCTTGGTCGGCTTGACGACCACCTGGGGATCGACCAGCCCGGTCGGCCGGATCACCTGCTCGACGACCTCGCCGCTGACCTGCTGCAGCTCATACGGGCCCGGGGTGGCCGACAGGTACACCGTCTGCCCGATCCGCTCACCGAATTCGTCCCAGGTCAGTGGCCGGTTGTCGATCGCGCTGGGCAGCCGGAAGCCGTGCTCGACCAGGTTCCGCTTCCGGGACACGTCGCCTTCGTACATCGCGCCGATCTGCGGCACGGTGTTGTGCGACTCGTCGATGACCAGCAGGAAGTCTTCCGGGAAGTAGTCGAGCAGGGTGTTCGGCGGGCTGCCTGCCTCGCGGCCGTCGATATGCCGGGAGTAGTTCTCGATGCCGGCGCAGCTGCCCACCTGGCGCAGCATCTCGATGTCGTAGGTGGTGCGCATGCGCAGCCGCTGCGCCTCCAGCAGCTTGCCTGTCCGTTCCAGCTCACCGAGCCGCTCTTCCAGCTCGGCTTCGATGCCGGCGATGGCCCGCTCCATCCGGGCCGGCCCGGCCACGTAGTGCGAGGCCGGGAAGATATACAGCTCGTCGTCCTCGCTGATCACTTCGCCGGTCAGCGGATGCAGCGTCATCAGCCGCTCGATCTCGTCACCGAACATCTCGATCCGCACGGCCAGTTCCTCGTAGACCGGGATGATCTCGATGGTGTCGCCGCGGACCCGGAACGTGCCCCGGGTGAAGGCCAGGTCGTTGCGGGTGTACTGCATGCCCACCAGGCGGCGCAGCAGCGTGTCCCGGTCTGTGCTGTCACCGACCTTCAGCTTGACCATCCGGTCCACGTACTCCTGCGGCGTGCCCAGGCCGTAAATGCAGGACACCGAGGCCACCACGATGGTGTCCCGGCGGGTGAGCAGCGAGTTGGTGGCCGAGTGCCGCAGCCGCTCCACCTCATCGTTGATGGAGGAGTCCTTCTCGATGTAGGTGTCGGTCTGCGGGATGTACGCCTCGGGCTGGTAGTAGTCGTAGTACGAGACGAAGTACTCGACCGCATTCTGCGGCAGCATCTCGCGCAGCTCGTTGGCGAACTGCGCGGCCAGCGTCTTGTTCGGCAGCATGACCAGGACCGGCCGCTGCAGCCGCTCGGCCAGCCAGGCCACGGTCGCGGTCTTGCCGGTCCCGGTGGCGCCGAGCAGCACGGTGTCCTTCTCGCCGCTGGTGATCCGGCGCTCCATCTCGGTGATGGCCCGCGGCTGGTCGCCGGCCGGCGTCATGTCGGTGATCACCTCGAAGGGCGCCACCCGCCGCCGCAGGTCACTTACTGGCCGCACGGCACCGCCCCCTTCCGGGAGGTTGAACTCGTTTACCCGTCCACTGTATTTCCCGGGTCGGACAGTTTGCCCGGGCCGGATCTGGCCCGCCGGGTTAGCTCCGCCCACAGGTCGCCGACCTGCCGGTCCAGCTCGGCCAGCGAACCGGAGTTGTCCAGCACGATGTCGGCGATGGCCAGCCGCTGCTCCCGGCTGGCTTGTGCGGCCATCCGGGCGGCCGCCTGGTCCCGGGTCAGCTCGCGGTCCCGGATCAGCCGCTCCTCCTGGGTCCGCGGCGGCACGTCCACCACCACGACCAGGTCGAAGAAGCCGGCCATGTCGTTCTCGGCGATCAGCGGGATGTCCTCGATCACGATCGCATCCGGGTCGGCGCCCTGCTCCAGCTCCCTGATGCGCGCGCCGACCAGCGGGTGGATGATCCCGTTCAGCTTCCCGCGCAGCTCCGCGTCGGTGAACACGATCTCGCCGAGCGCCGCCCGGTCCAGCGTGCCGTCCTTGGCCAGCACGGCCGTGCCGAACTGCCCGACCACCTCGGCCAGGCCGGGCCTGCCCGGCTCGACCACCTCACGGGCGATCTGGTCGGCGTCGATGATCAGCGCGCCGTAGCCGGCCAGCCGCCGGGCTACCTCGGTCTTGCCCGAGCCGATGCCACCGGTCAGGCCGACCCTAAGCATGCCTGCACCACTCCCCGGCCGGTGGCCCTGGCTGACGGTCCGGCCACGATGACACCGGGTCTACCGCGAGCACGGGCCGGGGAGTGCTCAGGTTAGCTCTGCCCGCCGGACAGCTTGTCGCGCAGCGCGGCCAGCGCTTCGTCGGAGGCCAGCGCGCCGCCACCGGAGCCGCTGCGATCCGGGGTGCCGGAGGTGTGCGTGCCGGACGGACCGCTATCGCCGTCGCCCTCGTCACCGCTGTCCGCCTTACGCGCCTCGGCGACCTGGCGGCGGTGCGCCTCGAACCGGGACCGGGCCTGGGCGTACTGCCGCTCCCACTCTTCGCGCTGCGTGTCGTAGCCCTCGAGCCACTCGCCGGTCTCGGCGTCGAAGCCGTCGGGGTAGACGTAGTTGCCCTGGTCGTCGTAGGTGGCCGGCATGCCGTACAGGGTCGGGTCGAAGTCGTCGCCGACCGCTTCCCCGATCGTGCCCTCGTTGGCCTGCTTGAGCGACAGGCTGATCCGGCGCCGGTCCAGGTCGATGTCGATGATCTTGACGAAGATCTCGTCGCCGACCTGCACCACCTGCTCGGGGATCTCCACGTGCCGGTCAGCCAGCTCGGAGATGTGCACCAGCCCCTCGATGCCCTCCTCGACCCGGACGAACGCGCCGAACGGGACCAGCTTGGTCACCCGGCCCGGCACGACCTGGCCGATCTGGTGGGTGCGGGCGAACTGCTGCCACGGGTCTTCCTGCGTCGACTTGAGCGAGAGGGACACCCGCTCGCGGTCCATGTCGACGTCCAGCACCTCGACGGTGACCTCCTGGCCCACCTCGACGACCTCGCCCGGGTGGTCGATGTGCTTCCAGGACAGCTCGGACACGTGCACCAGGCCGTCTACCCCGCCCAGGTCCACGAACGCGCCGAAGTTGACGATGGAGGACACCACGCCCTTGCGGATCTGGCCGCGCTGCAGCGTGTTGAGGAAGTTCTGCCGCACCTCGGACTGGGTCTGCTCCAGCCAGGCCCGGCGGGACAGCACCACGTTGTTGCGGTTCTTGTCCAGCTCGATGATCTTGGCTTCGATCTCCCGGCCGACATACGGCTGCAGGTCACGAACCCGGCGCATCTCGACCAGCGAGGCCGGCAGGAAGCCACGCAGCCCGATGTCCAGGATCAGGCCGCCCTTGACCACCTCGATGACGGTGCCGGTGACCACGCCGTCGTCATCCTTGATCTTCTCGATCGTGCCCCAGGCCCGCTCGTACTGCGCGCGCTTCTTGGACAGGATGAGGCGGCCTTCCTTGTCCTCCTTCTGCAGGACAAGGGCCTCGATGTGGTCGCTGACCTTGACCACGTCGTGCGGATCCACATCGTGCTTGATCGACAGCTCGCGGGAGGGGATGACCCCTTCCGTCTTGTAGCCGATGTCGAGCAAGACCTCGTCTCGGTCGACCTTGACGACGGTGCCTTCGACAATGTCACCGTCGTTGAAGTACTTGATGGTCTCGTCGATCGCGGCGAGGAAGGCCTCCTGCGACCCGATGTCGTTGACCGCCACCTTGGGGGTCGGGCTGGCCTCTGTGCTGCTCGTCATGTGTTGGTTGGCTCCGGCGGACAGGAAAGTAGATTTGGGACGCGCTAACCAGATAGCCCTTCACCTGGGCTTTCAGGAGTGCACTGGATTTGCCTGGCCGACCTGGCGAGCCACCGCCAGCTTCTCAGCCGGCCGCGGCCATGCCTGGCCATAGCGGGACTGCACCAGAACACGGCGCAGCGCTCAGAATATGAGAGCTCAGCCAGTGGGTCAATCTCGGCCGCCGATCGCCGCGTGATCGTTACCCGCCTCCGGGCGGCCGGCTCAGTGCCCGGCTTCGGCCCAGCTCCGCCCGGTGCCGACCGACACGTCGAGCGGGACGCGCAGCTCGAACGCGCCGCACATGGTGTCGCTGACCAGCGTGCGCAGCCGGTCCAGCTCACCCTCGGCGACTTCGAAGAGCAGTTCGTCGTGTACCTGGAGCAGCATCCGGGAGTGCAGCTCCTGGTCCCGCAGCGCCTGGTCCACCCGGAGCATGGCCACCTTGATGATGTCGGCGGCCGAGCCCTGGATGGGCGCGTTCAGCGCCATCCGCTCGGCCATCTCCCGGCGCTGCCGGTTATCCGAGGTCAGGTCGGGCAGGTAGCGGCGGCGGCCCATGATGGTCTGGGTGTAGCCCTCCCGGCGCGCCTCGGCGACCACCTCCTGCAGGTAGTCCCGGACGCCGCCGAACTGCTGGAAGTACTCGTCCATCAGGCCGCGGGCCTCCTCGGTGGAGATCCGCAGCTGCTGGGACAGGCCGTAGGCGGACAGCCCGTAGGCCAGCCCGTAGTTCATCGCCTTGATCTTGCTGCGCATCTCACCGGTGACCTGGTCGGCGGGCACCCCGAACACCCGGGACGCGGTCTCGGCGTGGAAGTCACGGCCCGAGGTGAACGCCTGCTCCAGCGCGGTGTCACCGGACAGGTCGGCCATGATGCGCAGCTCGATCTGGCTGTAGTCGGCGGTGAGCAGCGTCTGGTAGCCCGGGCCGACGATGAACCCCTGCCGGATCCGGCGGCCTTCCTCGGTCCGGATCGGGATGTTCTGCAGGTTCGGGTCGGTGGACGAGAGGCGCCCGGTGGCCGCGATCATCTGGTTGTAGGTGGTGTGGATACGGCCGTCGTCACCCGCCATCGGGATCAGCGTGTCCACGATGCTCTTCAGCTTGGCCACGTCGCGGTACCGCAGCAGGTGCTCAAGCACCGGGTGCTCGGTCTGCGCCAGCAGGCTGGTCAGCGCCTCGGAGTCGGTGGTGTACCCGGTCTTGATCCGCTTGGTCTTGGGCAGGCCCAGCTCGGTGAACAGGACTTCCTGCAGCTGCTTGGGTGAGCCCAGGTTGAACTCGTGCCCGACGGCCGCGAACGCGGCCTGCTCGGCCGCCTTGACCTCGCCGCCCAGGCCGGCCGACATGGCCGCGAAGTGGTCGGAGTCGGCCGCGATGCCGGCCTGCTCCATCGCGGCCAGCACGCTGACCAGCGGCAGCTCGACGTCGCGCAGCAGCTCGCTGGCGCCACGCTTGTCCAGGTCGGCGTCGAGCGCGTCGGCCAGCTCGGCGGTGGCCCGGGCCCGCAGCACCAGCGCCATGGCCGCCTCGGCCTCGCCGTCCTCGTCGCCGGCCAGGTCCAGGGTGAGCTGGCCGGTCGGCGTGCCGCTGGCCGCGCCCAGTTCCTTGCCGGTGTAGCGCAGCGCCAGGTCGGCCAGGTCGAACGTGCGCTGACCGGGCAGCGCCAGGTAGGCGGCCAGCGCGGTGTCGCTGGTCAGGCCGGCCAGCCGGAACCCGCGGGCGGCCAGCGCGTGCAGCGGGCCCTTGGCGTCGTGCAGCGCCTTGGGCTGGTCCGGGTCGGCCAGCCAGCCGGCCAGCGCCTGCTCGTCCTCCTCGGTGAGCGTGGCCGGGTCGATGAACGCCCCAGCGCCGTCCGGGGTGGCCAGCGCCAGGCCGTCCACCCGGCCGGTGCCGCGGCCCCACACCCCGGTGGCGGCCAGCCCGGAGCGGCCTGCCTCTCCGGTGTGCTCGGCGAGCCAGGAAACCAGCTCGCCGGGTCCGGGCTGGGCCACGTCCACCTCGAACGCCGCGCCCGGCTCGGCCGCCGCGGCCGCGGCGGTGGCGGCCACGCCGATGCCGTTGGGCAGCGTGGTGTAGAGCCGGTCCCGGAGCACCCGGAACTGGAGCGTGTCGAACAGCTGGTGGATCTGCTCCCGGTCCCACGGCACCGGCCGCAGGTCATGGGCGGCGCTCTCCAGCGGCACGTCCCGGGCCAGCTCGGTGAGCTGCCGGTTGCGCAGCACGTTGCCCAGGTGCTCGCGCAGCTTGTCGCCTGCCTTGCCCTTGACCTCGTCCACCCGGTCGGCCAGCTCGGTCAGCGAGCCGAACTCGGTGATCCACCTGGCTGCGGTCTTCTCCCCCACCCCCGGGATATTCGGCAGGTTGTCGCTGGGGTCGCCGCGGACCGCGGCGAAGTCCGGGTACTGGGCCGGGGTCAGCCCGTAGCTGGCCATCAGCACCTCGGGCGTGAAGCGGGTGGTCTCACTCACCCCGCGGCCCGTCTTCAGCACCGAGACCGAGTCGCTGATCAGCTGGAACGCGTCCCGGTCGCCGGTCACGATGACCACGTCCATGCCGCTGGCCTCGGCCTCGGTGGCCAGCGTGGCGATGATGTCGTCCGCCTCGTAGCCGGGCACCGACAGCCGCGCGATGCCGAGCGCGTCGAGCACTTCGAAGATCAGGCTGAGCTGGCTGCGGAAGTCGGCCGGGGTCTCCCGCCGGTTGGCCTTGTACTCCACGTACTGCTCATGCCGGAACGTGGGCTCGCCGCGGTCGAAGGCCACCGCCACATGCGTGGGCTGCTCGTCGCGGAGCACGTTGATGAGCATCGCGGTGAAGCCGTAGACCGCGTTGGTCGGCTGCCCGGTGGTGGTGGAGAAGTTCTCCGCCGGCAGCGCGAAGAACGCCCGGTAAGCCAGCGAGTGCCCGTCGAGCAGCAGCAGCCGGTCCCGGGCGGGCGCAGCTGTGCCTGGCCGGCTGCCCGGGGGCTGGGCTTGGCCGGACGCGGATGCCTGGGTCGGCTTCGTCACCACGCAGGAAGTCTAGTGGCCGGCTCGGACAGTGGCAGGCGGGAGGTCACACCGGGTGACCCGCCGCCCGGGCATGCCACGGCCCGGTGACCGGCGACGATGCACCGGCCACC
>DATCUG010000582.1:0-10934 GCA_036567525.1 Streptosporangiaceae bacterium
CGGCGGCACGTCCACGATGCGCGGCACCGCGGCCGGGGCGCCAGCCGCCAGCCCGTCCGTGACCAGCCCGGTGAGCAGCGGGTCGGCCGCGGCCAGCAGGCTGCCGCCGAGCACCACTGGGAGCGGGACGTCGGCCAGCCCGAGGCGGCGGATGGCGGTCAGCGCCATCGTGACGACCTCGCCGGCCTGCCGCCGCACCAGGCCGCAGGCGGCGTCGTCACCCGCGCCGGCCAGCGCGAACACCACCGGGGCCAGCCCGCGGATGTCGGCGCGGCCGAGCTGGTCCCGGTAGCAGGCCAGCGTCACGTCCCGCACGGTGGCCAGGCCGAAGTGCCGCGGCACCTCGGTGCGCAACGCGGTGTCCGGGCCCCGCCCGTCCTCGGCCCGGGCGGCCAGCCAGAGCGCATCGGCCCCCAGGTCGCCGCCGCCGCCCCAGTCGCCGCTGATGTAGCCCATGGACAGGAACCGGGTGGTCCGGCCGTCCGGGGCCACCCCGACGCAGTTGATGCCGGCCCCGACGGTGACCCCGACGCCCCAGTGCGGCTGCTCCGGCTGGTCCAGCCCGGCCCGCAGCACCGCGAACGTGTCGTTGACCACCGCGGCCTCGGCCGCCCAGCCCTGGGCCAGCACCTGCGCGGCCAGTTCCTCCTCCTCGTCGGGCAGGTCCGCGCCAGCCAGGCACGCCGAGACCCGGGCGGCGACCGGGAAGGCGGTGGTCCGGCCGGCCGCCAGCCCGACCGCCGCGGCCAGGTCACCCAGCACGCGCAGCGCCTCGTCCCGGCCGATGATCTGCCAGTTGCTGCCCGGGCCACGCTGCTGCGCGAGCACGGTCCCGTCCGCGGCGACCAGCGCGGCTTCGGTCTTGCTGTTCCCGCCGTCGATGGCGAGGACCGCGGGCAGCCCCGCCTGGCTCACGAGCCGCTGGCCCAGGGCAGGAAGGCCTGGTTCTCCGCGACCAGCCGGTCGGCCAGCTTCCCGGCCAGCTCGTACTGGCCGATCAGCGGGTGGGCCAGCAGCGCGTCCCGGACCCGCTGCACGCCGCCCCGGCGGGCCGCGGCCACGGCCAGCTCCTCGTACCCGGTGACGTGCGCGATCAGCCCGGACATCAGCGGGCTGACCGGCGCGACCGGCGCGGGCGCCGCCCCCTCCCCGCTGATCACCGCGGGCACCTCGATGACCGCGTCGTCGGGCAGGAACGGCAGCGTGCCCGCGTTCCGCACGTTCACCACCTGGGTGTCCCCGATGTCCCCGGCCAGCGACGCGAGCAGCGCGACGGCCGCCTCCGAGTAGAACGCGCCGCCGCGCTGGCCGAGCAGCTCCGGCTTGCGGTCCAGCGCCGGGTCGGCGTACATCTCCAGCAGCAGCTCCTCGATCTCGGCCACCTTCTCGGCCCGGGTCGGGGAGTGCTTCTCTTCCTCCACCACCAGGTCATGCGCCCAGAAATAGCGCAGGTAGTAGGACGGCACCGCACCAATTTCATGCAGAACGCTAGCGGGCAGCCCAGTGTGCTCAGCTATCTCCGTGCCGTGGGTGGCAATCAAGCCCGGCAAGCGGTCGACGCCGTCCACGATCGCGGCGCGTTCCCAGGTCAGGTGATTCAGCCCGACATGGTCCAGGGCGACCTGCTCTGGCGGGACGCCGAGCATGCGGGCGAAGTTGCGCTGGAAGCCGATGGCCACGTTGCACAGCCCGATGGCCCGGTGCCCGGCGTCCAGCAGCGCGCGGGTGACGATGCCGACCGGGTTGGTGAAGTCGATGATCCAGGCGCCGGCGGCCGCCCGCTGCCGGGTGCGTTCCGCGATGTCCAGCACGATCGGCACGGTGCGCAGCGCCTTGGCCAGCCCGCCCGCCCCGGTCGTCTCCTGGCCGACGCAGCAGAACTCCAGCGGCCAGGTTTCGTCCCGCTGCCGGGCGGCCTGGCCGCCGACCCGCAGCTGGAGCAGCACCGCGCCGGCCCCGTCCAGGCCCTCGTCCAGGCTGGTTGTCCACGTCAGCTTGGCCGGGTGGCCGTACGACTTCATGATCCGGGCGGAGAATGGGCCGACCACATCCAGCCGGGTGGTGTCCGGGTCGACCAGCACCAGCTCGCTGACCTGGACCTGGCCGGCCAGCCGGGCGATCCCGTCGACCAGTTCCGGGGTGTAGGTGGACCCGCCGCCGACAACCGCTAGCTTCATCCGAAGGCCTTCACTTCTGCGCCCTCCTCGGCGACATGGCAGGCGGCCTCATGGCCGGGCCGCATCTGGCTCAGTTCCGGGGTGATCTGGTGGCACTTGTCGATGGCCAGCGGGCAGCGCCAGCGGAACCGGCAGCCCGGGGTGGGATTGATCACCTTGGGCGGCTCGCCGCGGTCGGTCTCCGCGCCCACGCCGAGCGTGGCGCGCGGGTCCGGGGCCGCGGACAGCAGCAGCTGGGTGTATGGGTGCCGCGGGTTGGCCAGCACCTCCTCGGCGGGCCCGGACTCGGCCACCCGCCCGGCGTACATCACGATCAGCCGGTCGGCCACGTACCGGGCGCTGGCCAGGTCGTGCGTGATGTACAGGATCGACACGCCCTGGCTGTCCCGCAGCTCGGCCATCATGTTGAGCAGGCCGACCCGGATGGACACGTCCAGCATGGACACCGGCTCGTCGGCCAGGATCAGCTTGGGCCGCATGGCCAGCGCCTGGGCGAAGCCGATCCGCTGCCGCTGGCCGCCGCTCAGCTCGTGCGGGAACCGCTGCAGCACCTCGTCGGCCGGGGTCAGCCCGACCACCTCGAACACCCGGCGCGCCTCGGCGTAGCGCTCGTCCCTGGACAGCTCGGGGCGGTGCAGCTTGAGCCCGCGCAGCACGCCGTGCGACACCCGGAACACCGGGTTGATCGAGCTGAACGGGTCCTGGAACACCATCGGCGCCAGCCCGCTGTAGCGCAGCCGGTCCTTGCGCGACCGGAACCCGGACAGCGGCTTGCCCTGGAAGTAGATCTCGCCGCTGGTCGGCTTGTAGATCTTGGCCAGCAGCCGGGCGATGGTGCTCTTGCCGCTGCCGCTCTCCCCGGCCAGCGCGACGATCTCCCGCTCGCCGATGGCCAGGCTGACGTCGTCCACCGCGTGCAGCGTCTGCTGGGACAGCGCGTTGCCGATCCGGAAGTGCCGGGTCAGCTTGTCCGTCCGGAGCAGGGCAGTGCCGTTGGCCGCCGGGTCGCTGGTGCTGGTCACGCGGTCTTCTCCTCGACGGTCCCGTCCTCGTGCAGCAGGCAGCGCACCTCGGTGTCACCTACCTGGTACAGCTCCGGCTGGGTCTGTGGGCAGCGGTCAAAGGCCTTGGGGCAGCGCGGCTCGAACCGGCAGCCCGGCGGGGGCGTGGCCAGGTTGGGCGGGCTGCCCGGGATGCCGGACAGCTGGCGCCGCGGCCCGCGGATCGACGGGAACGCGTCCATCAGGCCGGCCGTGTACGGGTGCAGCGGCCGGTCGAACAGGTCCCGGGTGACGCCGTCCTCGGCCACCTGGCCCGCGTACATCACGATCAGCCGGTCGGAGAAGTGGCTGATCAGGGACATGTCGTGGGTGACGAAGATGACCGCGAAATCGAGCCCCTGCTGCAGCTCCTTGATCTGCACCATCAGCGACCGCTGGGCCACCACGTCCAGCGCCGAGGTCGGCTCGTCCATGATGACCAGGTCCGGGGTGAACAGCATGGCCATGGCGATCATGGCCCGCTGCCGCATGCCGCCGGACAGCTGGTGCGGGTAGCTGCGCAGGTGCGCCGGGTCGATGCCGACCATGCGCAGCACTTCGGCCGACCGGTCGGCGATCTCGGTCTTGCTGCTCACCCCGTGCGCCCGCATGGCATCGGAGAACTGGGCCCGGATCTGCCTGACCGGGTTGAGCGCGTTCATCGCGCTCTGCATGACCACGGACATGTCCTTCCAGCGCACCGCGGCCAGCTGGCGGTCGGTCAGCCCGACCATGCTGCGTCCCTTGAAGCTGACCTGGCCGCCGGTGATGGCGGCCGGCGGGGCGAGCAGCTGGGCGATGGCGAACAGCAGGGTGGACTTGCCGCAGCCGGACTCGCCCACGATGCCGAGGAACTCGCCCGGGTCGACCTGGAAGCTGACCTGGTCCACCGCGACCACCGGGCCGCGGTCGGCGGCGTAGGTCACCGACAGGTCGCGGACCTCCAGCATGCTGCCCGGCGGCCCCGGCGGGGTGTCCTCGATGGCGGGTTCCTGCTTAGCCGGCACGCTTGACACGGATCCTCCTCACCGGCCGGAGGGCGGGGTTGCCGATCTCGTCGAACGCGTAGTTGAGCAGGGCGAACGCGGCGCCGAGCAGGGCGATCAGGGCGCCAGGGACGACGGCCCACAGATACTGCCCGGTCTGCAGCGCCTCGTTGTTCTCGGCCCAGTAGAGCATCGTGCCCCAGCTCACCGAGTTGGGGTCGCCCAGCCCGATGAACTGCAGGCTGGAGCCGAACAGCACCGCGTACAGGGCGTTGGTCAGGAAGCTGGCCACGATCAGCGAGGTCATGGTGGGGATGATCTCCACCACGACGATGTACATCCGGCGCTCGCCGCGCACCCGGGCCGCTTCCAGGAAGTCCCGCTTGCGCAGCGACAGCGCCTGGGCCCGCAACTGCCGGGCCGTGTAGGACCAGCCGGTCAGCGTCAGCACGACGACCAGCACCGCCGTGCCGGCGTTCTGCACATAGGTGGCGATGACGATGAGCAGCGGGAACAGCGGGATGACCAGCAGCACGTCGGTGATCAGGTTGAGCACGCCGTCCCAGGCGCCGCCCAGGTAGGCGGCGGCCACCCCGATCAGCACCGCGACACCGGTGGAAAACAGCCCGACGCCGAACGCGATGATCAGCACCTGCCGGGTGCCGTACACCGCCTGGGCGAAGATGTCCTGGCCCAGCGCGGTCGTGCCGAGCAGGTGCTGCGCGGACGGGCCGAGGCTGCGCGGGTAGATGGTCGCGGTGGGTGAGTCGTGTGCGATCACCCCGGGGAACAGTGCGAGCAGGATGAAGATGACCAGCAGCACGGTGCCCACGGTGGCCTTGCGGTTGGACCGCACCGCGCGGACTACCCGGCCCAGCCCGGCGCTGCGCCAGCCGCGCCCGGTGACATGCGGGGCGGCGGCGGGCATCCCGCCCGGCTGGGTGGCGGTAGAGCCGGAGACTGGGAGCATGGCCATGGCTAGTCCGCCGTCCTGGTGCGGGGGTCAAGGATCGCGGTGGCGATGTCGGCCAGCAGGATGGCCACCAGCACCGCCACGGTGATGAGCAGGAACAGCGCCTGCATCAGCGGGAAGTCCTCCTGCGTCACCGCCTGGAGCAGCATGTAGCCGACGCCGGGGTAGTTGAACACGTACTCGACCAGGATCGCGCCGCCGACCACGAAGCCCAGCGACATGGCGAATCCGGTCAGGTTGGGCAGGATCGCATTGCGCGCCGCATAGCCGAACATGATCTGGCGGGACGGCAGCCCTTTGGCCCGGGCCATCCGCACGTAGTCCTCGGCCAGCGTGGTCACCATGGTGTTCCGCATGGTCAGGATCCAGGTGCCGATGGTGGTGATGAGCAGCGCGGCGGCGGGCAGCACGGCGTGCTCCACGATGTTGACGATGAACGCCAGGTTGAAGCCGGGGGCCATGTTGATGTTGAAGCCGAACGCGGCCGGGAACCACTGCAGCTGCTCGGCGAACACCAGGATCAGCATCATCCCGACCCAGAAGTACGGGATGGCCGAGGTGATCACGAAGACCGGGGGGGCGATACTGTCCAGCCGCCCGCCGCGGCGCCAGGCGGCCACGATCCCGATGCCGGTACCGAGCGCGAAAGCCAGGATCGTGGTCACCCCGACCAGGCCGAGCGTCCACGGGAGAGCGTCCAGGATGACCCGGCCGACGGACTGCGGGTAGAAGTACAGCGAGGTACCGAAGTTCCCGGTGGCTACGTTGCCCAGGTAGTGCAGGTACTGCGCGAACAGGCCTTCCTTGGTGTTCACACCGAACGCCACTTCGAGCGCCTGGAGCGCCTGCGGGCTGACCGGGCCGCGGAACTTGCCCAGCATCGCCTCGGCCGGGTTACCCGGCATCAGCCGCGGCAGGAAGAAGTTCAGCGTGAGCGCGACCCACAAGGTCAGCACGAAGAAGCCGAGGCGGCGAAGCGCGAACCTCATGTCGTACCCCTGGCTCTCATCAGTGTGGTCTTCCTCCACGGTCACCCGTGGCCGGGCCGCCCGGCAAGGTGGGCGTCCCGGCCACGGGCCGGCCGCGGCTTACTTGGGGGACAGGTGCAGCAGCATCTGGCCCCAGTCCGGGTAGTAGTACGGGGCCGGGTCGGCGAACGGGTTGCTCTGCGTGACCCAGCCACTGAAGTTGCTGGTGTTGTACTGGTACCAGGACACCGATTCGGTGACCGGGATGACCGGCACCTCCTTCAGCATGACCTGCTGCAGCTGGTTCACGATCTGGTGCTGCTTGGCCGGGTCGGTGGTGTTGCCGTAGGAGTTGATCAGCGCGTCGGTCTGCGGGTTGCTGTACCGCTCGAAGTTCGATCCGGCCGGCTGCCCGATCTTCGCCGAGTTACCGGAGTACAGCCACTGCCGCAGCTCGTAGTACGGCGTCGGGCCGCCGGTCTCCGAGTAGTAGGCCAGTTGGAACTGGCCGTTCAGCACTGCGGAGGACCAGGCCGGGTAGGCCAGGTTCTTCGGCGTGACCTGGATGCCGACCGCCTTCAGGTCGGACTGGATCACGTTGACCGAGGCCACCCAGTCGGAGAACCCGCCGTTGTTGGTGATGGTGAAGGACAGCTTCTTGCCGTTCTTCTGCATGATCCCGTCCGAGCCCTTGGTGTACCCGGCCGACTTCAGGATCGAGATGGCCTTGGACGGGCTGTACGAGTAGTTGTTGCCGAACTGCGCGGCCTGGGAATGGTCTATCCAGCTGGAGAACGTCGGGAGGACGACGCCGGTCTGGTTGGAGGCCGGCTCGTAACCATACTCACCGACCTGCGACACGCGCTGCTTGTTGATCGCGTACGAGATGGCCTGCCGGACGGCCGGGTCCTTCAGGATCGGGTTGGTCAGGTTGGGGAAGATGGACACGTTGGCCACCGGCGGGAACCAGTAGTGGTTGTCCGGGCTCTTCGACACATAGAACTTCTGGATGCTCGGGATGAACTGGCCACCCCACTGCGCCTGCCCGTTAGCCAGGTAGGTGTTGGCGGTGTCGTTGCTGGTGAACGCCGGGTAGTTGACGGTCTTGATCTTCGGCTTACCGGGCTGCCAGTAGTGCGGGTTGGCCTTGTAGGTGATGTTCTGCGGGGTGCACGGGCTGACCGTGTACGGCCCGGTGCCGACCGGATGCAGGTCGGGGTACTTGACCGGGTTGGAGATCGAGGCCCAGATGTGCTGCGGCACGATCGCCACCTGGTCGGCGATGTAGAAGAAGTAGTTCACCGCCGGCTTCTGGAAGTCCATCACAACCTTGTTGCCCTGCTGGGTGACGCTGGACAGCACCGACCACACCGAGTTGATGTCGAGCGCCTTGTACTTCTTCAGCAGGTTGAAGCTGAACGCCACGTCCGCCGCGGTCATCGGCTTGCCATCACTCCACTTCACCCCGTTGCGGATGGTGAAGGTGAGCGTCTTGTTGCCGTTGCTGTAGGCCCAGCTGGTGGCCAGCCACGGCGAGGCCTTGGCGTTCTGCAGCGTGTTGACGAAGGCCAGCGGCTCGTACACGGTGCCCAGCGACAGATAGATGTAGGACAGGTTGTACGGGTTGAAGTTGCAGGTCCAGAGCGCGCCGCTCTCGTTGGAGATGGTCAGCGTGGAATTGCCGCCCGACGCGGAGGAGCCGCCGCCACCACCGGATGAGCCACCTCCGCAGGCGGCGGCCAGCAGGCAGGCAGCGAAGAGGACCACGAGGATCTTGATGCGTCTCATTGGTTAGCCCTTCGATTTGGAATTGAGCGTGCTGGCGTGCGCGGGGTCATGTCATCTCCCCCGCCAGCCATGCCGGTGATGGCCGCCGATGGCCATCGAGGTCAGCTGCCACGTGCTCGGCGCCGTGGCCGGGATTCAGTTGCCGCTGGGCGGCGTCCGCGGCCAGGGCCACGGCACCGATCAGCGGTGCTTCGTGCGGGAACTCAGCCAGCACGAGCTCGGGTGGGAATGGCACGCCAGCGTTCAGCGCCTGCTCCAGGTCCGGCTGCAGCCGGGCCCACGAGCCGGCCATGCCACCGCCGACCGCGATCCGTGCCGGATTAATGCAGATTGCCAGGTTAACTAGGTGAAACGCCAGCTCAGCCATGAAGCCGGTGGCCATGTCGGCCAGGTCCGGGTCGTCCAGCTGGGTGTCGAACACGTCAGCCGCGGACAGCGCCCCCACGCCGGCCGGCCGGCCCAGCCCGCGCGCGCTGACCTGGCGGGCCAGGCCCAGCCCGCTCACCGCGTCCTCCAGCGGGACCCGCTCGCCCAGGCTCAGGCCGACGTCGGCGATGGCCCGCAGGTTGTAGCCGATCTCCCCGGCCGCGCCTGCCTCGCCGCTGAGCACCTGCCCGCCGGCCACGATCGCGGCGGCCAGCCCGGTGCCCAGGTTGAGGTACACGGCCGGGTCGCAGCCGCGGAGCGCGCCCCACCGGTACTCGGCGGCCGCGGCTGCCTTGACGTCGGTGGCCATCTTGATCTGCGCGTCCGGGAAGGCGGCCCGGAGCTCGCGGCCCAGGGCCAGCGACTCCCAGCCGTCGATGGCCGGGGCCAGCAGCACCCGGTCCTCGGCCGGGATGCCGAACGTGGCCACGCCGACCGCGGCCAGTTCGCTGTCCGGGGCGGCGCTGGCCAGCAGCTCACGGGTGATCCGCACGCCGCGGTCGAAGATGGCCCGGGCCCCGGCCAGCCCGGCGGGGGAGTCGCCGCCGCGCCGGGTGCTGACCCGGCCGGACGCCAGCCGGTTCCCAGTCAGGTCGCAGACCGCAACCGCGATCTTGCTGCCGCCGAAGTCAATTCCGGCTACGACCTGAGGATCTGTCACGATGCCGCCCAGCGTTTGCTATGGACTCAACCAGGGGTTCTGCGAGTATTTAAGTGGTTTGCACCGGAAGTAGTTAGGACAGTATCCTAACTAACTGCTCAGCAACAGTCCCGTAGCCGAACTGTGATCCATGATCGCCGGCAGCTGTGAGGAGCATTCGGTTGGACATGATCTCGTTCGGCTCGGTGTTCCTTGAGCTGGTCTTCGGGCAGCTGGCCGAGCTGCCCGGGCCCGGCGAGGAAGTCTTCACCGACGAGTTCGGGGTCTCCTGCGGCGGCGCGGTGACCAGCGCGAGCGCGGCCGCGCAGGCGGGCGTCAAGGCCGGGCTGTGCACCCTGCTCGGCAACGACATCGGCTCCCGGGTCGTGCTCACCCACTGCGCCCGGGCCGGGGTCGAGCTGTCCCCGTCGGCGCTGCTGCCGCGGCGCTGCGCCGGGATCACGGTGGTGCTCAACTTCGCCGGCGACCGCGGCTTCGTCAGCCATGTGCCCCCCCGCGCCGCGGCTGAGCGGCCGGAACTGGACCGCTGGTACGAGGTGCTCCGCCGGGAGCGGCCGCGCTGGTGCTATCTGCACGCCGGGCCCGGTATACCCGCGTTCATCCGCGAGGCGCACGCGCTCGGTGCCAAGGTGATGCTGGACATGTCGCTGGGCGACGAGCGCCGGCGCGACCCGATCCTGGACTGCATCCCGCTGGCCGACGTGTTCGTGCCGAACGAGGATGAGCTGATCCGGCTGACCCGGGCGGGCAGCTTCGGGGCCGCGGTGGCCACCGCGACGGCCTGGCGCACCCCGCTGGTGGTCAAGCGGGGTGCCGCGGGTGCCGTGGTGACCGGGCCGGACGGGACGGCCGAGATAGGCGAGGGCGTTCAGAAAGTAAGGGTTCGGGACCGGACCGGAGCGGGAGACGCGTTCGCCGGGGCGCTGATCGCGGAGCTGTTGCGCGGGGTCCCGCTGGCCCGGGCCGTGGTCGCGGCCAACCGGGCCGGCTCGGCCGCGGTGGCCCGGCTCGGCGCGGTCGGTGAGGTGGACGTGGCCGGGATCAGCACGGTCGGCCCGGACGAGATGCTCGGTGACGCGCTGGCCGTGGCGGCCAGCCTGCAGGCCGCCCTGGCGGCCCAGGAAGGGGAACCGGCGATGGGAGCCGAGGAATGAAGCTGACCATCCTGGGCGGTGGCGGGGTCCGGATGCCGGCCTTCGTGCGCGCCGTGCTGGCCGGCCGGCCCGGCACGTTCAGCGAGATCTGCCTGTTCGAGCCGGATCCCGGCCGCCGCGAGACGATCTGCCGGCTGGCCCGGGAGATCGCCGCCGCGCTCGGCCACCCGGACGTGATCCAGGTCAGCAGCGACGCGGCCGCGGCGTTCACCGGCGCGGACTACGTGTTCTCCGCGATCCGGGTGGGCGGTGACCGGGGCCGGATCATCGACGAGGAGGTGGCCCTGCGCCGCGGCATCGTGGGCCAGGAGACCACCGGGCCGGGCGGCGGGGCCATGGCGCTGCGCACCATCCCGGTCGTGCTGTCCTACTGTGACCTGCTGGCCCAGGTCGCGCCGGACGCGGTGCTGATCAACTTCACCAACCCGGCCGGCCTGATCACCCAGGCCATCGCCACCCAGGGCAAGGTCCGGGTGGCCGGGGTGTGTGACACGCCGGGCGGCACGATCGAGCACCTGGCTCACTTCCTGGGCGCGCGGGATGTCAGCGTGGCCGGTGCCTACGCCGGCCTGAACCATCTCGGCTGGGTGTGCTCGCTGCGCGACGGCGGCCGGGAGCGGATCGGCGAGCTGCTGGACCGGTTCGAGGAGCTGCAGCAGGCCGATCACCGGTTCGCGTCGTTCGACCCGGCGCTGGTCCGCCGGGTGGGCGCGATCCCGACCGAGTACGTCTACTACTTCTACGACCCGGGCCGGTACGTG
>DATCUG010000583.1:0-7605 GCA_036567525.1 Streptosporangiaceae bacterium
CAGCCCGGGGGGCCGCTCCCCGGCGGCCGCGGCGCGGTGTCTCATCCGGCCGCCGCTGGGCGCGCCGCGGGCTCACCGGCCCCGCCCAGCCGCGGCCGCGCTAGCCCGGGCTGATCTCATCCACACCGCGGCCACAGCCGATCAGGTAATCCCGCAAGTCGCCGAGAATTGGAACTTGTCCTTTCACCAGCATTTCGGACGCCCGGCCAAGAGTCATCCACTCGGCCCGGTCCATTTCCGGGAACTCCTGGATCTTTCCTGACCCTCGTGGCCATTCCAGGGTAAACGTGTTGCTCCGGAATCCGGACAGGTCAAAGTCGCCCTCGACGGCGTAGCTGACGATGATCTTCCCGCTCGGCTGCCGCCGCTCGCCCAGCTCGGCGAACTCGCCGTCCGGCGGCGGGGCGCCCATCTCTTCGGCGAACTCACGGCGCGCGGTGGCCAGCGGATCCTCGCCCGCCTCGCACTCCCCCTTGGGGATAGACCAGCCCCGCGCGTCGCGCCGCGCCCAGAACGGGCCGCCCATGTGGGCGACCAGGACTTCCAGCCCGTCCTCAGCGCTCAGCCGGTAGACGAGCAGGGCGGCACTGCGCTTAGCCACGGCGCGATCTTACCCAGCCCAGGCCAGCCACCCGGCCGGGCCCGTCCCGGCCCGGAAAAGTCACTACAGTTGGCTTCCGTGCGT
This sequence comes from Streptosporangiaceae bacterium, assembly GCA_036567525.1. Taxonomy (GTDB): domain Bacteria; phylum Actinomycetota; class Actinomycetes; order Streptosporangiales; family Streptosporangiaceae; genus RYN-230. The sequence continues at coordinate 686 of DATCUG010000583.1, forward strand.
CTCGTCATCGCCCGGTGCAGCGTGGACTACGCCGGCCGGCTGTCCGCCCGGCTGGCCTCCGCGACCCGGCTCATCATGATCAAAGCGGACGGCTCGGTGCTGGTGCATTCGGACGGCGGCAGCTACAAGCCGCTGAACTGGATGTCACCGCCCTGCCGGCTGGCCGAGGAACCGGGCCGCTGGGTGGTGACCGGCAAATCGGGCGAGACACTGACCATCACCCTGGAGGAGATCTTCAGCGACACCAGCTTCGACCTGGGCGTGGACCCCGGCCTGGTCAAGGACGGCGTGGAGGCTCATCTGCAGGAACTGCTGGCCGCCCAGGTGAGCCTGCTCGGCGACGGCTGGCGGCTGGTCCGCCGGGAGTACCCGACCGCGATCGGCCCGGTCGACCTGATGTGCCGGGACGCCACCGGGGGCTCGGTGGCCGTCGAGATCAAGCGGCGCGGGGAAATCGACGGCGTGGAGCAGCTCACCCGCTACCTTGACCTGCTCAACCGGGACCCGCTGCTCTCCCCCGTCCAGGGCGTGTTCGCGGCCCAGGAGATCAAGCCGCAGGCCAGGGTGCTGGCCGAGGACCGGGGCATCCGCTGCCTCATCCTCGACTACGAGACCATGCGCGGCGCCGACGACGGGGCACTGCGGCTGTTCTGAGCCGGAACCCCGGTGGCGGGCACGGAACTGGTTCGCGATGTGCCGCAACTGCGGGCAAAAGGTTTCTGGGCTGGTTACGATAGCCCGGTTATGGGTATTGATCAGGACCCCGCACCTGGCCTTCCCGGCGATGGGCCGGGCCTGCCTGCGCGCGATCCAGGGCTGCCCCGGCGCGAGCCCGGGCTTCCTAGGCGCGATCCTGGGCTTCCTCAACGCGATCCCGGGCTGCCCAGGCGCGATCCTGGGCTTCCGCAGCGCGATCCCGGGCCGGCCAAGCGTGATTCCGGGCTGCCCGCCCGGCAGACCCCGCTGCCCACCCGTGGTTCCGGGCTGCCGAGCCGCAATTCGGCGCTGCCGATGCGGACCACGCGTACCCGGCCGCCAGGCCGGCACCGCAGCCCAGACCGGCTATCCGTGCCGCCCGACGCGCCCGCGCTGGTGCTCGCCGTGCCCGGCGCGGCCACCGACAGCAGCATCGAGATCGCGGCCGGCGTCATCGAGGTGGCCACCCAGTCCTGCCGCGGGGTCACCGTCCGGGCCGGATTCGTCGAGGGCACCGAGGAAACCCTCAGCGCGGTGCTGGCCGACTGCCAGGTCCCGGACGGCCTGCCCGCCGCGGTCGTGGTGCCGCTGCTGATCTGCCCGCAGCCGGACGTCACGTCGGCCATCGCCGCCACCATCGCGGCCGCGCCGGTGCCCGCCCTGCAGGCCGAGCCGCTCGGCGTGCACCCGCTGCTGGCCGGGGCATTGCACGCCCGGCTGGCCGAGGCGGGCCTGGCCCGTGGTGACCGCATCGGCCGGATCAGCATCGTGACCACCGCCGCCGAGGGGCTCCTGATAGCCGCGTACGGTGCGGACGCGGAGGCCGCCGCGGGCACGGTGGCGGTGCTGCTGGCCGCGCGGCTCGCGGTCCCGGTGGCCGCCGCCTCGTTCGGCGACGCGAGCAGCATCCGCAACGCGGCGGGCCGCCTGATGGACGCCGGTGTGGCCGGGCTGGCCCTGGCCCCGTGCGTGATCGGCCCGGAGATCGGCCATCTCGACCTGTCCGCGGTGGCCAGCGCGGCCGGGATGAAGACGGCCGAGCCGCTCGGCGCGCAGACCGCCATCGGCCAGCTGGCCGCGGTGCGTTACGGCGCCGCGTTGCAGGACCCGCAGCTCGCGGGTGCGTCAGGCTGACCCGGACGCGGCCAGCACCGCACGGCCGCAGCCGGTAGGCCGCGATCAGTCCTCGCGGATGGCCGGGCCGGCCAGCACCGCGGCGTTCACCGCCTTGGCCTCGGCGGCCAGCTCCGGGACTTCCAGCACGGTGACGCCCCGCTCGCGGAGCAGCTCGGCACCCCGGCCCGGTGCCAGCACCGGTGGCTCCAGCCAGGCCACCACCACCCGGCGCAGCCCGGCCCCGATGATCATCTCGGCACATGGCACCGGCCGCGACGCGCGGAACCGGCACGGCTCCAGCGAGCTGTACAGGGTGGCCCACGCCAGCCGGGGGTCGGCCGGGTCCACCCGGGCCAGCGCGGCTTCCTCAGCGTGCTCGTATGGATCCCGTTCCCGGGAGTAGCCGGTACTCAGCACCGCCCCGTGGCTGCTCACCAGCACCGCGCCGACACTGTACGCGGACGCCGACGGAGGGCACCGCCGGGACAGCTCGATCGCCTGGCCCAGCCAGCGCCGGTCGGCCGCATTCAGCTGCCCATCGGGTCCCGGCACCAGGTCTGGGATCCGCTCGCTCACGTCAGCCACCCGCCGGGCCGGCCAGCCCGGGGGGTCCAGCGGGCCGGCCCCCCGGACTGGCCAGGTAGCGGAGCAGCACGACATCGCCTACCGGGCGGGTCTCGGCCAGCGTCAGCGGATGATCGGGCCCGGCCGGGTAGTGGCCCGGCCCCGCGAACCGCGGCGCGGCCGGGTCCCCGACGAAGAACGGGGCCACCGCCAGCTGGAGTTCGTCCACCAGGCCGTCGGTCAGCAACTCGCTGCCCAGCTGGGCGCCGCCCTCCACCATGACCCGGGCGACCCGGCGCCGGGCCAGGTCGGCCAGCACATCACCCAGCCGCGGCCGGCCGCCCGCCGGCACGAGCTCGGCCTGGCCATCCAGCCGGCCGCGCAGCTTGCTGACCGCCGCTTCCGGGCCATAGACCAGCCGCTGCGCGGCCGCCGCCGGCACCGGCCCGTCCTCCCCCACCCGGGTGAAGAACCGGGCCCGCGGGTCCAGGTCGCCGCTGGCCGTGACGGTCACGCCGATGGGGTGCCCGGGCCGCCCCTGCGCCAGCCGGGCCGCCCGCCGGGCCGGTGAGCGGATCAGCAGCCGGGGGTCATCCCGCCGGATCGTCCCCGCACCGACCAGGATCGCGTCCGCAGCGGCCCGTTCCGCGTCCACCCGGTCCAGATCCTCGGCCCCGGACAGCACCAGGCGATCTGGCCCGGCCGAGTCGAGGCAGCCGTCCAGTGAGATGGCACAGCTGAGCACGACGTATGGGCGTTCGGTCATGAAAGTGCTCCGGTGGGGCGGACGGTGCGCCGCCAATGCTGCTCCCACGCTACCTGGCGGGTGGCGCACGATGATTTACTGTGCGGCAAAGCACGCGAGCCGGGCGGAATTGCGCCGATCGCGGGCATTGGCCGCAACGCGTGGGTGAGGGTAATGGGCACGTCGGTATGGGAGCAGGGCCAGCCCTGGGCCGCGACCAATTTCGACTCGGTCAATCCGGCTACCTCCGAGGTCATCGGGACCTTCCCGGTGCACGGGCGGAGCGAGGTGGACGCGGCCGTCGAGCGGGCCAGCCAGGCCGCGGCGTGGTGGGCCGGGCTCGGCCATGCGCAGCGGCGCACCCGGCTGCTGGCCTGGAAATCGCACCTCACCCGCTATCTGCCCCGGCTGGCCGAGCTCGTGCACACCGAGACGGGAAAGCCGCTGGCCGACGCGCAGCTGGAGATCCTGCTGGCCATCGTGCACATCGACTGGGCCGCGAAGAACGCACGGAAAGTGCTCGGCCGGCGCCGGGTGCGCAGCGGGCTGATCGCCATCAACCAGACATCGCTGCTGGAATACCAGCCGCTCGGTGTGGTCGGCGTGATCGGGCCGTGGAACTACCCGGTGTTCACCCCGCTGGGCTCCATCGCCTACGCGCTGGCGGCCGGCAACGCGGTCGTGTTCAAGCCGAGCGAGCTCACCCCGGCGGTCGGCGGCTGGCTGGTTAGCTCGTTCGGCGAGGTGGTGCCCGAGCAGCCGGTGCTGCAGTTGATCACCGGTGGCGGTGAGACCGGCCAGGCGCTGGCCCGGAGCGCGGTCAACAAGATCGCTTTCACCGGGTCGGCGGGCACCGCGAAGAAGGTCATGGCGGCCTGCGCGGAGAACCTGACCCCGCTGGTGGCCGAGTGCGGCGGCAAGGACGCCATGCTGGTCGGGGCGGACGCCGACCTGGACGCCGCGGCTGACGCGGCCGCCTGGGGCGCGATGTCCAACGCCGGCCAGACCTGCGTGGGAATCGAGCGCGCGTACGTGGCCGACGAGGTGTACCACACGTTCCTGGAGAAGGTGGCCGAGCGGGCCGCGGCGGTCCGGCCCGGCGACGACCGGGAGGCGGACTACGGCCCGATGACCCTGCCTGGCCAGGCCGAGGTCATCGAAGAACACGTCGCGGACGCGCTGGCCCGGGGCGGCCGGCCGGTGGTCGGCGGGCTGGGCAGCATCCAGCGGCCCTATGTCGGCCCGGTCATCCTGGCCGACGTGCCCGAGGAGAGCCGGGCCGTGTCCGAGGAGACGTTCGGGCCCACGCTGACCGTGACCCGGGTCGCCGACCTGGACGAGGCGGTCCGGCTGGCCAACGCCAGCCGGTATGCACTGGGCTCGGCCGTGTTCAGCAAGAACGGCAAGCGGGCGCTGGCCCTGGCCCGCGCCCTGCGCAGCGGGATGACCTCGATCAACGGGGTCATCACGTTCGCCGGGGTGCCGGCGCTGCCGTTCGGCGGCAGCGGGGATTCCGGGTTCGGCCGGATCCACGGCGCGGACGGGCTGCGCGAGTTCTCCCGGGCCAAGGCCATCACCAGGCAGCGGATGCGCCCGGTGGCCGACCTGACCAGCCTCAACCGCACGGACAAGGAGATGAACCGCGTCCTCCGCCTGGTCACCCTCCTGCACGGCAAGCGCTACCGCTGACGCTGCTGTCCCCGGGCCGCGGCCGCCCCGCCACCGCCCAGCCACGCACCACCGCCCCGTCACCCGCCGCCACCCAGCCACCGGCCACCGCCCGGCCACCCGCACTTTTCACCCGAGCCCACGGGACGAATCTCGCAAATGTGGCATTTGGGAGGCACGCAGGGGTGACATGTGGCCAAGCGACCAGGCCAGCCAGGCACCCTTCACGAGTTTGGTGCGGACAAAATCGAACAAAACTCCGCCAGCCCGCACCAGACACGTGAAGAGAGCCTCAGGACCATGATCGGGCCGGGCTGGCGGCCCGGGCGGGGCTAGCGGCCGGCGGCGGGGGTGGGCTCGGGGACTAGGGCCGGGTCGATCGGGGCCAGCGGGGCGCGGCCGCTGATCACGTCGGCGGCCCGCTCGGCGATCGCGATGACCGGCGCGTTGGTGTTGCCGCGAGGCACCACCGGCATCACCGACGCGTCCACCACGCGCAGCCCGTCCACCCCCCTGACCCGCAGTTCCGCGTCGACCACGCTGGTCAGCTTGCTGAACGCGAGCCGCGAGTCGCCGCCCATGGCGCACGTGCCGACCGGGTGATACAGCGTGGCCAGGTCCTGCCGGATGAACTCGCGCAGTTCGGCATCAGTGCGCACGTCAGGGCCGGGGGCCAGTTCCACCGTGCAGTGCCGGGCCAGGGGGCCGGCCGCGGCGAACTCGCGGGCCATCCGGAGCCCGCTGACCAGCGGTTCGATGTCCTCGGTGGCATACAGGTAGCCCGGGTCGATAGCCGGCTTGTGCCGTGGGTCAGCGCTGCGCAGCCGGACCATGCCCCGGCTGGCCACGCTGACCAGGGCGATCAGGATGGAGATGGCGCGGACGGCCGGGTCGGCCAGGCCCTGCCGCTGGTAGGGCGCGGGCAGCACATGCCACTGCAGATCGGGTGCGGGCAGCGACGGCATCGTCCGGCTGAACCCGCCCGCCTCGGCGATGTTGGAGGTCAGCGGCCCGGAGTGCAGGTACCGCCACCGGGCCAGGTTGACCGGGCCCCGCTGCTCCCACAGCCCGGTGTCCTTGGGGGTGTGCCACATCGCGGTGACGACCGGATGGTCGGACAGGTTGGCGCCCACCCCCGGGCTGTCCGCTACCACCCGGATGCCGTGCTCGATCAGGTGCTCGGCCGGGCCGATGCCGGACAGCAGCAGCAGGTGCGGGCTGCCGATCGCACCGGCCGACAGGATGACCTCCGCGTCGGCCCGGGCTTCCTCCTCGGCGCCACGGCGGAGGTAGCGCACGCCGGCCGCCCGGCCCGCCTCGACCAGCACCCCGGTGGCCAGCGCGTCGGTGTGCACCGTGAGGTTGGGCCGCCCCAGCGCCGGGCGGAGGTACGCATCCGCCGCGGACCAGCGCCGTCCGTCCCGCTGGGTGACCTGGTAGAAGCCGGTGCCGTCCTGGGTCGCCCCGTTGAAGTCTTCGTTGGCCGGCAGCCCGCACTCCCGGGTGGCGGCCACGAAGGCCCGGGTTAGCGGGGACTTGTGCTTGAGGTCCTGCACGCTGAGCGGGCCGCCCGCGCCGTGGTAGGCGGACTGGCCGCGGGCGTTGTCCTCGGCCCGGAGGAAGTAGGGCACGATGTCCGGGTAGCCCCACCCGGCGCAGCCGTAGTCGTCCCGCCAGGTGTCGTAGTCCAGCCGGTTGCCCCGCATGTAGATCATCGCGTTCATGGACGACGACCCACCCAGGGTGCGCCCGCGCGGCCAGTAGATCGACCGGGCCGCCGCCCGCTCCTGCGGCACGGTCTGGAAGTTCCAGTCGTACTGGGTCTGGAACAGCATGTTCATCCCGGCCGGGACCTGGATTTCGTCCGCGTCATCCGGCGGCCCGGCTTCCAGCAGCAGCACCCGGGTGCTGGGGTTCTCGGTCAGCCGCGAGGCCAGGACGCATCCGGCGCTGCCGGCGCCCACGATGACATAGTCGTACACAGGGGACCTCATGAGCACAGTTCGGGGACCGGAGCCGTGTCCCAAGATCGGCGGGACAGGACTTAGCGGACACCCTACTCGTGCCGCAACCGCCTGCGTAGCAAGCTGAGCGCGCTCCCGGCCAATGTGGCCGGGAGCGCGCTCTCCCA
>DATCUG010000584.1:0-2721 GCA_036567525.1 Streptosporangiaceae bacterium
AGGCTGCCCGCGATGGTCAGCAGCGTGGACTTGCCCGAGCCGCTGGGCCCCATCACCGCCACCATCTCGCCGGCATTCACCGACAGGCTGACGCCGCGCAGCGCATGCACCTCGCTAGCCTCGGCGCCGTATGTCTTGAATACGTCTTGCAATTCCAGCACGCTCATCCCCGTCTTTCCGCCTTCCCGTCCGGGATCTGCACTGCTCACCGCTACAGCCCCACCCGGCGGCGCCGCCGTGGCAGCGGCGCCGGGGCGGGCTGGGTCAGGTCCGGCTCGGTGCCGGCCCGCTTGAGGCGGCCGTCCGCCGCGTCCAGCCACCGGATAACCGCATCCAGCCGGAACAGCTCGGCGTCCACCACCAGTGCCAGGCCGAGGTCATTCTCGGCTTCTTCTTCTTTGATCCGGGTCCACTGCTGCATCAGCTGCACCAGGTAGCGGCGGTGGGCCTGGATCACCTCGCGCACGTCGGTGCCCGGCACCCGCACCGCCACCAGGACCTTCATCACCAGCTCATCGCGCGGCGGCGAGGCCAGGTCCGGCGGCGTGCGCAGCCACCGGGCCAGCTCGTCAGCCCCGTCCTGGGTGATCCGGAACCCCTTCTGCGGCCCGGCGTCCTCGGTGCCGTCCGACTCGACCAGGCCGTCCCGTTCCAGCCGCTGCAGCGTGGTGTAGACCTGGCCCACGTTCAGCGGCCAGACCTCCCCGGTCCGCGCCTCGAATTCCTCGCGGAGCTGGAGCCCGTACTTGGGGCCCTCACTGAGCAGCGCGAGCAGCGCGTGCCGGACACTCATGGCCTCTCCTGAACCAGTAGCATGCCGGGAATAATACTGGGTATACAGGTTCCCGCGTCTTACTTTCGCGACACGGTTTGGTCACGGTCGCGATGGCCACCGCGGCCGGGCCGGCGGCGGGCATCGCCCCGTCGGTGCAGCGCTACCTGTCCAGGGCTAGTGGCGCTTAGCTACGTAGGTTCCACGGCGCTTGACGGTGAACACCAGGCCTTCATCACGAAGGATGCTGACAGCCCGCAGCACCGTGTCACGGCCTACGCCGTACTCCTGCTCAAGAACCGGCCCCGACGGCAGTGGGCCGTCGGGGGGGCGCGTTGCCTCGCACTAGCGGCGTATCGCTCCGGTATGTCGTCGGCCCGACCCTGCCTCAGCTAGCCGCGAAGCTCGGCGTGGAAGGTGGGGAGTCCGGCGTAGGCGAATCACGGTAGTGCCGTGCCCGGCGGCGGAAGGGCGGCTGGGCCGAGCCGGAGCTGGAGCCAGAGCAGCAGGCGCTCGTCCGGGTCGGCCAGCCGGAAGCCGAACACCTGCTCGGCCCGGGCCAGCCGGTACCGGCACGTGTTCGGGTGCACGTTCAGGCGGCGGGCCGCCTCGGCGATGTCGCTGTTCGCCTCCAGGTAACTGAGCAGCGTGGCCGCGTAGCCGGTACCCCGCTCCGCGTCATGGGCCCGGATGGCTGGGCCGGTGCCCTCGCGCAGCGCGGGCAGCCCGGGCAGGTCCTGGGCCAGCTCGGCCAGGGTGGCGCTGGCCCTGACCTCATCGATCGAGGCGGTGACCGGCTCCGCCCGGGGGCCCGGTTCCGCATCCGGGTCCGGGTCCGGCCGGCTGGCCAGCACCTGCAGCACCAGGTCGGCATCCCGGCGGGACGCGGCTGCGGAGCCTAGCCCGGCCACCTGGCCGCCCAGCGCGGCCCGCACCGGCAGCCGCAGCGCCTGCTGCGCCCGGCGGGCGATGACGGTCACCAGCTCCCGGTGCACCCGCCGGGCCGGCTCAGCCCCGCCCCGATGATCCGCAGCCGCGCGGGCCGGCGCTGGTCTGGCCGGAGCAGCGTGTGCCGGGAGCAGCGCATAGACCGTGCCGTCGATCAGCGCGCAGCCGGGCCGCCCGTAGTGCGCCTCGCAGTGCAGGCTGACCAGGTCGGCAAAACGCAGCGCGGCGTGCGCGGCCAGCGCCCCGCCCGGGTCGGCGGACAGCGCGGTGAAGGCGGCCACCGCGACCGGCGCCGCCACGCTCAGGCCGAGCTGCGGTGCCACCACGGCGGCGCTGGCCGGGTCGGCCAGCACCCGGCGGAGCAGGTCGCCGCGCAGCCGCCGGGCCAGGTCGGCCGCGGTCCGCGCGGCCAGCAGGTGCAGCGCGGCGATGCTGGCCGCCTCGGCCAGCGCCTCCTCCGCGCCCGGCCCCAGCGCGCCGTCGGCGTCCACCACCCAGATGGACCCGAGCAGCTCGGCGCCGGCCCGCACCGCGATGGCCAGCCGGGGCAGGCTGCCCGGTCCCGCGGTGAACCGGCACACCCCGGTGGCCCGGCCCAGCTCGCGGTACTGGGCCTCGTTGACCGGGACGTAGGGCACCTGCAGGCCGAGGATGCCCTGCCGCCGGTGCTCATCGATGGGCTGGCCGGGCAGCGTGGAGTAGGCCAGCACGCGCAGGTACGGGTCCTCGATCGCGGTCGCCCCGCCCACCATGGCCGCGATCGCGTTGGCCAGCGCGAACAGGTCCCCGACCGCCGCACCGCGATCTCCGGCAGCGGGCCGGGCCACCGCGGCCAGCGCGGCAGAGATCAGCGCGTCGAGATGGTGCCAGGCCAGGTCCTCGTCCGCGGCCAGCAGCGCCAGCCCGGTCTCCTCGGCCACCGCGGCCAGCGGGCCGGCCGGCTCACCGTAGGTCTTGATGACCAGGCCCGCGTGCCCGGCCCGCGCCGCCTGCCGGAGCAG
>DATCUG010000585.1:0-4671 GCA_036567525.1 Streptosporangiaceae bacterium
GGGCCGGGCGACGGGCCGGTCCACCGGCCGGGGCCGGATGGCGCGAGCTTCTAGGGAGACGAAGTGAGGCGCCCGGCCGGCTCGCCGCCGGAAGCCCGCGGCCTGGCCCGGGACGGGGTCCGGCTGCTGGTAGCCAGCCCGGACGGGCTGCTGCATGGCCGGTTCTCCGACCTGCCGGGCTATCTGGCGCCGGGCGACCTGCTGGTGGTCAACACGTCGGCCACGGTGGCCGCGGCCGTGCCCGGACGGCGCGGCGACGGCCGCCCGGTGCTGGTGCACTGGTCCGGCCGGCTGGCCGGCGGGACCTGGCTGGTGGAACTGCGCACCGAGGAGCCGGCCGTAGGCCGGGTGACCGACGCGGCGGCCGGGGAGACGATCAGCCTGCCCGGCGACGCCACGGTCACGCTGCTGTACGCGTTCCCGGGCCGCGGCCTGGCTGGCCCAGCCCGGCCCGGGCCGCGGATGTGGGCCGCGGCCGTGGCCGGGGACGTGGCCACACTGCAGGCCAGGCACGGCCGGCCGGTCCGGTACAACTACGTGCCGGACCCGTGGCCGCTGTCCACCTACCAGACCGTGTTCGCCCGCTCCCCCGGCAGCGCCGAGATGCCCAGCGCGGCCCGGCCGTTCACCGCGCAGCTCGTCACCGAGCTGATCTCGGCCGGGGTGCTGCTGGCCACGGTGACACTGCACGCCGGGGTGGCGTCGCTGGAAACCGGTGAGGCGCCGCTGCCGGAGTGGTTCTCGGTCCCGCCGGCTACCGCGGATCTGGTGAACCTGACCCGGGCGGCCGGGCGCCGGGTGGTGGCGGTCGGCACGACCAGCACTCGGGCCCTGGAAAGCGCCGCGGTCCCCGGCGGCCGGGTGCGGGCCAGCAGCGGGCTGACCGAGCTGGTCATCGGCCCGGCGCGGCCAGCCCGGGTGGTCACCGGCCTGATCACCGGCTGGCACGACGAGGGCGCCTCCCACCTGGACCTGCTCACCGCGGTGGCCGGGACTGACCTGGTGCGGGCGGCCTACCGGGCCGCCGAGCAGGCCGGCTATCTATGGCACGAGTTCGGCGACAGCTGCCTGCTGCTGCCGCCATCCACCAGCCAAGGCACCAGCCGGGGCACTAGCCAAGGCATCGGCCAAGGCACCAGCCAGGCGGCCTGACCGGGTCCTGGCGGGCCGGCCGGGGGGCCCGCCAGGACCACCTGGCCGGCGCGGATCAGCCGCTGGCTGGCCGGGGAGCGAGCCAGCGGATGATGCAGCCAAGCAGTTCATCGGTGTCCACCGGCTTGGTCACGTAGTCACTGGCCCCCGCGGCCAGCGCCTTGTCCCGGTCGCCGGGCATGGCCCGCGCGGTCACCACAATGACCGGCAGGTCGGCGAACTGCGGCATCTCGCGGATCGCGGCCGTGGTGGAGTACCCGTCCATCTCCGGCATCATCACGTCCATCAGCACCAGATCGATACTGGGATCGGTGCGCAGTGTCTCGATGCCCTGCCGCCCACCCGGGGCGTGGCTGACGGTCAGCCCATACAGCTCCAGAATGCTGCTGATGGCGAACGCGTTCCGCAGGTCGTCATCCACGATCAGCACTTTCTTCCCGCGGACCTGCTGGTGTGTCCCGGGATTGGCCACCGGGACGTCCGGGACCAGGGCAGCGTCCCCGTTCAGCGCGGGCAGCGCCTCGGGCGCCTGCTCATGCGGGAGGGCCAGCTCCTCGGCGAGGGCCAGCCCATCAGCCGGGCCCCGGAAGGCCACCGGCAGGTAGAGGGTGAACGTGCTCCCGCTGCCCGGCTGGCTCTGCGCGGTGATCCGGCCGCCGAGCACGGCCGCGACGTCCCGGCTGATGGCCAGCCCGAGCCCGGTGCCGCCGTAGCGGCGGCTGGTGGTGCCGTCACCCTGCTGGAACGCCTCAAAGATCGTTTTGAGGCTGTCGTCGGAGATGCCGATCCCGGTATCGGTCACCGAGAACGCGATCACGTCGTCCGGGCCGCCGCCCCGCGGCCCGGCCAGCCCGATGCGCAGTTCCACCCGGCCCTGCTCGGTGAACTTGACCGCGTTGGACAGCAGGTTGTGCAGCACCTGGCGCAGCCGCTGCCGGTCGGTGACCAGCTCATCGGGCACGTCCGGGGCGACGGCGATGGCGAAGTCCAGGTGCTTCTCGGCCGCCAGCGGCTCGAACACGGTGCGCAGGTCCTCGGCCAGCGCGGCCAGCGCGAACCGCTCCGGATGCACATCCAGCTTGCCCGCCTCCACCCGGGACAGGTCCAGGACGTCATTGATCAGCAGCAGCAGGTCTGACCCGGACGAGTGGATCACCTTGGCGTACTCGACCTGCTTGGCGGTCAGGTTCTCGGCTGGGTTCTCGGCCAGCAGCCGGGCCAGGATGAGCAGGCTGTTCAGCGGCGTGCGCAGCTCGTGCGAGACGTTCGCGAGGAACTGCGACTTGTACCGCGAGGCCATGTCGAGCTGCTTGGCCCGTTCCTCGATCTCCTGCCGGGCCTGCTCGATCTCGGCGTTCTTGATCTCGATGTCGCGCTTCTGCCGGGCCAGCTGGGCCGCCTTGTCCTCCAGGTCGGCGTTGGACCGCTGCAGTTCCTCCTGCCGGGCCTGCAGCTCCCCGGTGCGCGCCTGCAGCTCGCCGGCCAGCCGCTGCGATTCCTGCAGCAGGTCGTCGGTCCGCGAGTTGACGATGATCGAGTTGACCGTGATCCCGATCGTCTCCATCAGCTGCTCCAGGAAGTCCTGGTGCACCTGGGTGAACCGGCTGAACGAGCCGGCCTCGATCACGCCGAGCACCTGCCCCTCGAACACGACCGGCAGCACGATCAGGTTGACCGGTGCCCCGTCGCCCAGCCCGGAGGAGATCCGCACGTAGTCCGGCGGTGCGTCGTCCACCACGATCGGCTTGCGGGTCTTGGCCACCTGGCCGATCAGCGACTGGCCGAGCCGGAACTGGCTGGGTGCGGCCAGGTCGGCCCGCAGCCCGTATCCGGCGATCAGCCGCAGGATGGCACCCTCGCTGGTGTCGTCCTTGATGAAGAACGTGCCGTGCTGCGCGCCGACCAGCGGGATCAGCTCATCCATGATCAGCTCGGCCAGCGTGGGCAGGTCCCGGTGACCCTGCAGCAGGCCGGAGATCCGGGCCAGGTTGGTCTTCAGCCAGTACTGCTCCTGGTTGGCCTTGGTGGTCTCGCGCAGCGACTGCACCATCGCGTTGATGTTGTCCTTGAGCTCGGCCACCTCCCCCTCGGCCTCCACGGAGATGGACCGGGTCAGGTCGCCGGTGGCCACCGCGCTGGTCACCTCGGCGATGGCCCGCACCTGCCGGGTCAGGTTGCCGGCCAGCTCGTTGACATTCTCGGTCAGCCGCTTCCAGGTGCCGGAGACCCCTTCCACCTCGGCCTGCCCGCCGAGCCGGCCCAGGCTGCCCACTTCCCGGGCCACCCGGGTGACCTCGGCCGCGAACGAGGACAGCTGGTCCACCATCGTGTTGATCGTCGTCTTCAGCTCGAGGATCTCGCCGCGCGCGTCCACGTCGATCTTCTTGGACAGGTCGCCCTGGGCCACCGCCGTGGTCACCAGCGCGATGTTGCGCACCTGGCTGGTCAGGTTGCCCGCCATGAAGTTCACCGAGTCGGTCAGGTCCCGCCAGGTGCCGCCCACCCCCGGGACCTGCGCCTGGCCGCCCAGCCGGCCCTCGGTGCCCACCTCGCGGGCCACCCGGGTCACCTCGTCGGCGAACGCGGAGAGCTGGTCGACCATGGTGTTCAGGGTGCCCTTGAGGGCCAGCATCTCGCCCTTGACGTCCACGGTGATCTTCTGGGTCAGGTCGCCCCGGGCCACCGCGGTCGCGACCTGGGCAATGTCCCGCACCTGCCCGGTCAGCTTGTCGGCCATCGCGTTGACCGAATCAGTGAGGTCCTTCCAGGTGCCCGCTACCCCTGGCACCTGGGCCTGGCCGCCGAGCTTGCCCTCAGTGCCCACCTCGCGGGCCACCCTGGTCACCTCGGACGTGAACAGGGCAAGCTGATCGGTCATGCTGTTGAACACGTCGGCGATCTCATCCATCAGCGGGTCACCGGTGTGCGGCAGCCGGGTACTGAAGTCCCCGCCACGCACCGCGGTGAGCCCGTCTAGCAGCTGTTGCAGCCGCGGTTCAGCGGGCTGGCTCCCCAGCGCTGCCTGCGCCATGACCGGCTCCTCATGATCCATCGCCTATATATGCGCTCAGCTGGCCGGTCCATGCCAGCTGACGAGGCTAAAAATAGGCGTTAGGGACACTCCCCGCCCGGTAGCCTGATCAATCAGGCCGCTTAATCTTCTGGAAGGCCAGCTACGTGACAGCTCCGAGCGGGGCCGACTTCACGCGGCTGAGCGCGCTGATCGCGCGCCAGCGGCAGGAACTGGATGGCCTGCAGTCGGCGGCGGTGGCCAGGTCCGTGGTGGATCTGGCCCGGGGCGTGCTGATGGAACGGCTGCGCTGTTCTCCGGCCGAGGCCCGGGAGCAGCTAGAGCACCTGGCCGCCGGATCCGGCACCAGCGTGGCCGAACTGGCCGCGCAGATCACCGGCCAGCCGTCCCCGGCGCAGGCCAGCAACGGCTTCCCGGCCCCGCCCGGCGCCGCTGGCCCGGCCGGGCCGGTCAACGGCGCCCCAGCCGGCGCGGCAGGCGGCCCGCCA
>DATCUG010000586.1:0-15392 GCA_036567525.1 Streptosporangiaceae bacterium
ACCCGGGAGGTGGCCGAGCTGATGACCTCCACGTCGGCCATGCTGGATGAGTCGATCGTGGCCACCCAGCAGCAGAAGTCCGCCGCCGACCAGGTGGACATGGCCATTCAGCAGATCAGCCAGGCGGCCGACAGCCTGGCCACCGAGCAGGCCCAGCGGGCCGGCACCGCCGACCGGCTGGAAGAACTCGTTACCCAGATCGAGCAGGCATTGCAGGCCGGCCAGGCGGCCGGGCCCGGCCAGGCGGCCGCGGCGGCGGCCTGGCCGGCTCCAGCCGGTGAGCGCCCAGCCATGGGCAACGGCCACGTGACGGTTACGGCGGCCACCCCGGACTCGGTCCCGGTGCCTGGCGCGGCTGGGCCAGGTGATGTCCCGTGAGCACGTACGTCCAGTTCCGGGTGGCCGGTGAGGCGTACGCCATCCCGGCCGGGCACGTTGTCGAGGTGGCCCCCCCGGCCGAGCTGACCCGGGTGCCGGGCACTCCACCGGAGCTGGCCGGCGTGCGCAACATGCGCGGCACCATCCTGCCGGTCATCGACCTGGCCGCGCTGCTCGGCATCGCCCGCAGCACGCCGCCCGGGCGGGTGCTGGTCGCCGAGACGGGAGAGCACCGGGCCGGATTCGAGATCGACGACGTGGACGCGGTGCGGGTGCTGGCCGAGCCGGACGCCGAGACCGAGTCGCCGCTGCTGACCGGCGCGCGGCTGGACGGCGGGCAGCTGATCGGCTTCCTGGATATCCCGCGGGTGTTCGCGGAACTTCACCGGAGTGCGTCATGACCGACCCCGAGGACGAACTGGCCCAGCTGTTCCGTGACGAGGCGATGCGGCGGATCGACGCGATGGACGCCGCCCTGCTGGAGATCGAGACCGGGAAGGCCGGGGCCGAGACGCTCACCGACCTGTTCCGCGAGGCGCACACGATCAAGGGTGCGGCCGGCATGGTCGGCCAGGACGATGTCCGGGAGGTCGCGCACGCGGTCGAGGACATCCTGGCCGTGCTGCGCGACCGGGGCACGTTCCCGGCCAGCCTGGTGCCCAGCCTGCTCCGCGCGACCGGTTTGCTGCGCACCCAGGTGGCCGGGCACGCCGGCCCGGCCGCGCCGGTGCTGGACGACCTGACCGCGGCCCGGGCGGCGCTGAACTCCGAGCCAGGAACGGGTGTCACCGAACCGCCTCAGGCCACCGAACCGCCTCAGGCCACCGAACCGCCTCCGGCCGCCGAACCGCCCCGGGCCGCCGAACCGCCGCCGGGCCCGCCGGCCGCGGCGAATGGCCCCGGCCCGGCGGTCCGGGTGCCGGCCGGGAAGATCGACCGGATGCTCGACCTGGTCGGCGAGGTGGTGCTGAACCACCGCGGGCTGGCGCATTCGGTCGGCACGGTGGCCGGGCTGCCCGAGGACGTGGAGCGGCGGCTCAGCACGGAGCAGCAGCTGCTCGGGGAGCTGACCGATTCCGCGGTGCGGATGCGCACGCTGCCGGTGTCCGCCATCACCGGCCCGCTGCCCCGGGCCATCCGGGACATAGCCCAGGCCGCCGGCAAGCAGGTCGAGTTCACCGTGACCGGCGGGGACACCGAACTCGACCGGGCCATCCTGGAGAGCCTGGCCGAGCCGCTCACCCATCTGCTGCGGAACGCGGTCAGCCACGGCATCGAACCACCCGACGAGCGGCGCCGGGCTGGTAAGCCGGCCTGCGGGCGGCTGGAGCTGCGCGCGGTGCCGCGGGGCAGCCTGGTCGAGATCACCGTCCAGGACGACGGCCGGGGCATCGCCGCCGCCACGGCCGAAGAAGCCGAGCGGGAGGGCTCGCTCACCGACGTGCTGGCCCGGCCGGGGTACTCCACCGCGGCCGAGGTCACCGACCTGGCGGGCCGGGGAGTCGGGATGGACGCGGTCCAGGCCTACGCGCGGTCGGTCGGCGGCACCCTGGAGGTGCACAGCCAGCCGGGTCACGGCCTGGCCGCCACCCTGGTGCTGCCGCTCGCGCTGGCCCAGCTCGAGGTGCTGCTGCTCCGCCGCGGGCCCGACGTGTACGGCATCCCGGTCGCGGCCGTGGACGAAGTGCTGCTGGTCACCGAGACCCGGTCGGTGCAGGGCCAGCTCACCGTGCCGGTGCGCGGCCATCCGGTGCCGCTGGCCGACATCGCGGCGGTGCTGGGCCTGCCCGCCCCGGCGCTGCCGCCGCATCCGGCCGGGGTGATCGTCTCGGCGGGCGGGCGGCGCGTCGCCATCGAGTGTGACCGGCTGATCGGGGCCGAGGAAGTCGTGGTCAAGCCGCTCGGCCCGCTGGCCCAGGCCGACGGCTGCCTGGGCGCGACCATCCTCGGCGACGGCCGGATCGCCCTGCTCATCGAGCCGGGCCTGTTCACCCGCCGGAACGGGGCGCGGGCGGTCCTGGCGCCCGCCGCGCAGCGCGCCGCGGCGGCACCGGCCAACGGCGCGGCGCCCAGCACGCCAGCGACCGGCTCAGCGACCGGCTCAGCCACCGGGCCAGCGACCGGCCCAGCGACCGGGCCAGCCACCCAGCCAGCCGCCGCGCCCGGCACCAAGCAGCCGGACAAGATCCTGGTCGTCGAGGATTCGTTCACCGTGCGCGAGCTGCAGCGCAGCATTTTCGAAGCGGCCGGGTACCGGGTGGCCACGGCCGAAGACGGACGCGACGCGCTGGCCGTGCTGCAGCGGGATCCGGAGATCGCCCTGGTGGTGAGCGATCTCGACATGCCCCGCCTGGACGGGCTGGAGCTGACCCGCGCGGTCCGGGCCGATCCGGACCGGTCCGCGCTGCCGGTGATCATCGTCACCGCGCGCGGCACCGAGCAGATCCGGCAGCAGGGCATGGCGGCCGGGGCGAACGCATTCATGGCCAAAGCGCAGTTCGACCAGCGCGAGCTGCTGGCCACGGTGGGCAGGCTGGTCCGGCGATGACCCGCGTCCGGGTGCTGATCTGCGAAGACTCCGCCGTGTACGCGGCGGGTCTGCGGCGCGCCCTGGAGTATGACCGGGACATCACGGTGGCCGCCGTCTGCCCGACCGCGGAAGAAGCGCTGGCCGCGCTGCCCACCGCGCGGCCGGACCTGGTGACCATGGACATCGAGCTGCCCGGCATGGACGGGCTGGCCGCGGTCGAGGAGATCATGAGCAGCCGGCCGGTGCCGGTGGTCGTATTGTCCGGCCTGGTCGGGCCGGACGGGGAGAAAGCCGCGGCCGCGCTCGGCGCCGGGGCGGTGGACGCCTGCGCCAAGACCGACCTGGACCTGTCCGATCCGGCCGGGGTGACCGCGGCCGCGTTCCGGGCCCGGATCCGGGCGCTGGCCCGGGTCCCGGTCATCCGCCATCCGCGGGCCCGGCTGCGGGCCCGCAGCACCGCCGGGCCGGGCGGCCGGCGGGCCTCGGTCATCGGGATCTGCGCCTCCACCGGCGGCCCGCAGGTGCTGTTCCACGTGCTCAGCTCGCTGCCGCCGAACTACCCCATCCCGCTGCTGGTGGTCCAGCACATGGGGCCCGGGTTCACCGAAGGCCTGGTCCGCTGGCTGGACCGGAACGTCGGCATCGACGTAACCATGGCCGAAGACCAGCTGCCGCTGGCGGCCGGCGCCTGGGTCGGGCCCAAGGGCGCGCACCTGTGCCTGGGCGGCGATGGCCGGCTGGTGCTGGACCGCAGCTCGCCCAGCGGGCCGCACCGCCCGTCCGCGGATGCGCTGCTGACCAGCATCGCGGTCCATGCCGGGCGGGCCGGCGCGGCGGTCGTGCTCACCGGTATGGGCCGTGACGGGGCGGCTGGGGCGGCGGCCGTGCGCCGGGCCGGCGGGCTGGTGATCGCCCAGGACGAGCCATCATCGGCGGTGTTCGGCATGCCCAAGGCCGTCATCGAGCAGGGCGCCGACCTGGTGCTTCCGCCGTCCGAGATCGCGGACGCGCTGGCCCACCTGGGTCATCTGCCGCTGCCCGGGGCGGCTGGCGGGCTGACCGCCGCGGCCGGCCCGCGGCCTGGGCCGAGCCGGACCGGTGAGCCATGAGGGGCAGCCTCGACCAGGTGGCCAGCCTGGTCCGCCGGGAGACCGGGATCGCGCTGCCGGCCGAGCGCGAGGACGCGCTGCTGACCGCGCTGCGCCGGGCGGCCCCGGGCACCGACCCGGCCGGTTTCCTGCGCGCCGTGGCCGACCCGGCCCAGGGCAGCCAGCTGCTGGGCCGGCTCATCGACGAGGTGACCGTCCAGGAGACGTTCTTCGCCCGGGACGTGGGCCAGCTCCGGGTCATCCCGTGGGCCAGCCTGCGCGCCGGGCGGGCCAGCAGCGGGCTGGGTGGCCCGGTCCGGGTGTGGAGCGCGGGCTGCGCGACCGGGGAAGAGGCGTACACCCTCGCGCTGGAGGCCATCCTGGCGCTGGGCGCCTCGCCCGGCCCGGTGGACGTGCTCGGCACGGATATCTCGGCGGCCGCGCTGGCCGCGGCGGCGGCCGGCCGGTACGGCGAGCGGTCCGTGCGGCTGCTCGCCCCGGCGGTCCGCGATCATTACCTGACCCGGCAGCCGGACGGCCGGTACCAGGTGACCGCGCAGCTGCGCGCGCTGGCCCGGTTCCGCCGGCACAACCTGGCCCTGGACCCGGGGCCGCCCTCCGGCGAGGCCGCGTTCGACGTGGTGGTCTGCCGCAACGTGCTCATCTACCTGAGCACTCAGCTCATCGGCCGCGCACTGGGCAACCTGGAACGGGCGCTCCGCCCGGGTGGGGTGCTGGTGCTCGGCGCCGCCGACGTGCTGCACCGGACCGCGGCCCGGAAGGCAGCGAGCGGGCCGGCGCCCGTGCCCGCGCAGCCCGTCCCGCCCGGCAACCGGCCACCGATACCGAACGCTACTAGCCGGGTGGCGGCCGGCGGCCGGCGGCAGCGGCTGGCCGCGGCGCTGGAAGCCGCCGACGCTGGCGACCGCCTCCGGGCGCTGTCCGAGGTGTCCGGGCTGCTGGCCAGCACCCCGGACGACGCGGAAGCGAACTTCGTGTTCGGGCTCATCCTGCTGGAACGCGAGGACGCGGCCGGTGCGGCGCGGGCGCTGCGCCGGGCCCTGCACTATGACCCCTCGCTCGGCCTGGCCGCGTTCACCCTGGGCCGGGCGTGTGACCGGCTGGGCGACCCCGGTGCGGCCCGGGCCGCCTACCAGCACGCGCTGCGGGTGCTGGACCCGGCCGACCAGCGGCACGAGCTGATCCTGCAGCAGATCGACATCCGGGACGTCGCGGCGGCCTGCCGCGCCCGGCTAGGAGGGACATCGTGAAGATTCTCATCGCGGAAGACTCGTCTACGGTCCGGCGGGTGGTGGCCGGGCGGCTCGCCGCCGACGGTTACCAGGTGATCGAGGCGGTGGACGGCGAAGACGCGCTCAAGCTGGCCCGCCAGGAACGGCCCGACCTGCTCGTGCTGGACAAGGTGATGCCCAAGTACGACGGGTTCGAAGTCGTCCGGGCACTCCGCGAGGACCCGGAGATGCGGGCCATCCCCATCGTCATGCTGACCGAGCGGTCCGGTGAGCCGGACGTGCTCAGCGGGCTCGGCCTGGGTGTGGACGAGTACATGGCGAAACCGTTCAGCCCGCGCGAGCTGTCCGCGCGGGTGCAGCGGGTGCTGGCCCGGGCGGGGCACGTTGCGGGTCCTCGCTGAAGCCGTCGCGGCGGCGGCCGGGCTGCTGGTTGCCGTCATCGTGCTGCTGATCGGGGTGCGGGCGGCGGCGCTGCGCCGGATCCGGCGCGAGCAGGAGTTCCGGCCGGCCGCCGAGGCCGCGCTGGCCGGGTACCTGGCGGGCACCGGCGGCGCACCCAGCCTGGACCGGCGCGGCGAGCGGGATATCTTCCTGGCCCTGGCCCAGGACGCGCTGGCCGACCTGCGCGGCGCGGAACGCGACCGGCTGGTCGCTTTGCTGTCCCGGCTCGGCTTCACCCAGGAGGCCATCCGGGGGTTGCGGGCCCGCCGGACCGCGGTCCGCCGCCAGGCCGCCGAGACGCTGGCCGTGCTGGCCACTCCGCTGGCCGCGCCCGCCATCACGGCCGGGCTGGACGACAAGGACGTGCTGGTCCGCACCACCTGCGCCGGCAGCCTGGCCGAGATAGGCAGCCCGGACGTGCTGCCCAGCGCGCTGGCCGTGGCCGCGCGGGACGCGGACGCCGCGCCGGGCCGGGCCGCCTGCGTGGTGCTCGCGGTGGCCCGGCGCAGGCCGGACGCGCTGGCCCCGCTGCTGCGGGCCGACGCGCCGCCGGCCATCCGGCGGATCGCCGTCACGGTGGCCGCCGACCTCCGGCTGGCCGAGCTGTCCGGGTTGCTGCTGGCCTGCCTGGACGGCCCGGACGAGCTGGCCGCCCCGGCCGCGTACGGGCTGGGCCGGATCGGCGAGTTCGGCGCGTCCGGCGCGCTGGCCCGGCTGGCCGCGGACCGCGACCGCAGCGTGGCGGCCCGGTCCGCGGCCATCGAAGCGCTCGGCGCGCTGGGCGACCCGGACCGCGGCGGGTTGCTGGCCGAGTTGCTGGCCGCGCCCGAGTGGCCGGTGCGCAACGCGGCGGCCCAGTCGCTGGCCGAGCTGGGTGAGCCCGGCGCCACCGTGCTGCGCCGCGCGGTCGCGGCCGGCCACCCGCTGATGGCCCCGCTGGCCGAGGCGGCGTTGCAGCCATGATCGTGTACATCGGGCTGGTCTGCGCCGTCTTCGTCGCGTTCATCCTGCTGAACGGCACGCTGCTGGTGCTGGCCTGGGCTGAGCTGCGCCGGTACCGGGCGCGGACGAACTCCATCGCGCTGCGCCGGGCGCTGCGCTCCTCGGTGGCGCCGCCGATCGCGATCCTGGTCCCGGCGTACAACGAGTCGTTCGGGATCGCGGACAGCGTGCGGTCGCTGCTGGCCCTCAACTATCCGCGGATCGAGGTGGTGGTGGTCAACGACGGCTCGTCCGACGACACGCTGCAGCGCCTGATCGAGGTGTTCGACCTGCGGCCGGTGCGGCGGCCCACCCCGCCGTTCCTGCCGCACCGCCCGGTGCGCGGCGTGTACGCGCCGCGCAGCGGGCTGCCGCTGCTGGTCATCGACAAGGAGAACGGGGGCAAGGCCGACTCGCTCAACGCGGGCATCAACTTCTGCGCCAGCCCGGTGGTGGTGTCGGTGGACGCCGACTCGATCCTGGAGCAGGACGCGCTGGCCCAGGCGGCACTGCCGTTCATCGAGGACCCGCTGCGCACGGTGGCCACCGGCGGCACGGTGCGGATCGCCAACGGCTGCCACATCGACCACGGCCGGGTCACCGCGACCGCGCTGCCCCAGTCCAGGCTGGCCATGTTCCAGCTGGTCGAGTACTTGCGGGCGTTCTTCGGCGCGCGCACCGGGTGGACCGCGCTGAACGCGCTGCTGATCGTGTCCGGCGCGTTCGGGCTGTTCCAGCGGGACGCGGTCATCGCGGTGGGTGGCTACCGGACGGACACCGTGGGGGAGGACATGGAGCTCATCGTGCGGCTGCACCGCGCCTGCCGCCGCGCCCGGCGGCCGTACCGGATCGTCTACCTGCCCGACCCGGTGTGCTGGACCGAAGCCCCGGAGACCACCCGGGTGCTGCGCCGGCAGCGGCGCCGCTGGCAGCGCGGCTCGGTCGAGGTGCTGCGGTTCCATGCCCGCATGCTGCTGAACCCGCGGTACCGGGCGGTCGGCCTGGTCGCGCTGCCCGCGCTGCTGGTGTTCGACATCCTGGGGCCGATCCTGGAGCTGTCCGGGTACCTGGTGACGCTGATCAGCTTCCTGCTCGGCATGATCTCACCCGAGGCGTTCCTGCTGTTCTTCGCGCTGGCCGTGCTGTACGGGCTGATCCTGACGCTCGGCGCGGCGGTGCTCGAAGATGCCACCACCAACCGCCACCCGTCCTGGGCCGACCTGCGCCGCATCCTGTGTTACGCGGTCGGCGAGAACTTCGGCTACCGCCAGCTCGGCCACCTGTGGCGCATCGAGGGGCTGTGGCAGCTGGTGCGCAAGGCCGAGTGGGGGGCCATGGAGCGCAAGGGACTGTCCCGGCCGGACGGAACCGCCCAGGCCGGGACGCAGTCCCCAGCGCAGCTGGGCCGTTAAGGCCGGCCTGCCTAGCCCTCCCGGGCGGGCATGGCTTCGTTCGGCCCGACCAGCTTGAACCGGGCCCCGGTCGGGTCGGCCGCTTCGGCCAGGCGGCCGTACGGGGTGTCCTGGGCCGGGCTGATCACCGAGCCGCCCAGCCGGGTGACGGCGGCCAGCGTGGCCTCGGTGTCGGCGGCGCCGAAGTACACCGACCAGCGGGCCGGCTCGCCCGCGGCCAGGAAACCGCTGGCGTCCATGATCCCGGCCAGCTGCTCGTCGCCACTCACTAGCAGCGTGTAGCGGAACTCCGGGGTGTCCCCGGCCACCTGGGTGTCCCAATCGAATACGTCGCGGTAGAAGCTGACCGTGGCCGGGTAGTCCCGGGTGAACAGCTCGAACCAGCCCGGCGCGCCCGGCTCGGCCAGCACCCCGAACCCCTTGTGCAGGCCTGGCTGCCAGAGCCCGATGGCCGCTCCGCCGTTGTCGGTGATCATGGCCATGGTGCCCAGGTCGCCGACCGGCATGCCCGGCACGACGACCTGGCCACCGTGCCCGGCCGCGCCCTCCAGCGTCTTGGCCACGTCGTCCACGGCCAGGTAGACCGACCAGGTGTCCGGCACACCGGACCCGGGCTCGCTGCCCATGCAGCCGGCCACCCGGACCCCGTCCTTGGCGAAGTTGAAGTAGCCGCCGAACTGCGGGTTGGGTTCCTCGGCCGTCCAGCCGAACAGCTGGGTGTAGAACTCCCGGCTGCGGGCCGGGTCCGAGGTCATCAGGTCGACCCAGCAGGGCGCCCCGGTGGGCGCGCTCTCGCGTGCGGGCATCGTGTCTCCCCTCGTAGTGTGTGCACCTCTACGACGCCGCAACGGGCCCGGACTCACCGGTCCGGTCCGCGTACCCTCAAAGGGTGTATCTGCCCCCGCACTTCACCGCGCCGGACACCGCCGATGTCGCGGCGTTCGTAGCCGCTGTCGCCGCCGCCGACCTGGTCACGTTCGACGGGACCAAGCCGGTGGCCAGCCTTATCCCGATCATCTGGGACCAGGCGGCCGGGGAGCAAGGCCGGCTGCTCGGTCACCTGGCGCTGGCCAACCCGCAGTGGCAGTCGGTGGCCGACGGCGCCGTCGCGCTGGCCATCGTGCACGGCCCGCAGGCCTACGTGTCACCGAACTGGTACCCGAGCAAGGCCCGGCACGGCCGGGCGGTGCCCACCTGGAACTACGTCACCGTGCACTTCACCGGGCCGCTGACCGTGCACCGGGATCCGGAGTGGATCCGTGACGTGGTGACCCGGCTGACCCGGCGGCACGAGGCGCACCGGCCCGCCCCGTGGGCGGTGACCGACGCGCCGCCGGACTACATCAACGGCCAGTTGCGGGGCATCGTCGGGGTCGAGCTGACCATCGCCACGGTCGAGGCCAAGCACAAGCTGAGCCAGAACCGCAGTGCCGGCGACCGGGCTTCGGTGGCCGAGGCGCTGCGCGCCGAGCCCGGCCCCGGGCCGGCGGAGATCTCCGCGCTGATGTCGGCGGGGGAGTAGCCGGGGTTACCAGCGGTCGTGGACCTGGGCCCGGATCCGCCGGTCGTACAGGTCCTCGATGGCGGCCAGCTCCGCGTCAGTGAGCGGCGGCAGATCCGCGGCACTGGCGTTCTGGATGACCTGGTCGGGGGTGCGGGCGCCGGGGATCACCGTGGTCACGCCGGGCTGCTGGATGATCCAGCGCAGCGCGGCCTGCGCGGGCGTGACGCCGGCCGGCGCCAGCGCGGCGAACTCCTGGGCCGCCTCCACCCCGGTGTCGAAGTCCACCCCGGAGAACGTCTCCCCGACGTCGAACGCCGCGCCGTGCCGGTTGTAGTTGCGGTGATCGTCGGCCGGGAACGTGGTGTCCCGGGTGTACCGGCCGGAGAGCAGCCCGGAGGCGAGCGGCACCCGGGCCAGGATGCCGACCCCGGCGGCCTGGGCCGCGGGCAGCACCTTGTCCAGTGGCTTGCGGCGGAACGCGTTGAAGATGATCTGCACGCTGGCCACGTTGGGCCGGGCGATCGCGGTCAGCGCCTGGTCGCAGGTCTCCACGCTGACCCCGTAGGCGGCGATCCGCTGCTCGTCGACCAGCGTGTCGAGCGCGTCGAAGACCGCGTCGCTGGCGAAGACGGCGGTCGGCGGGCAGTGCAGCTGCACCAGGTCCAGCGTCTCCACGTCCAGGTTGACCCGGGACCGGTCGGTCCAGTCACGGAAGTTTTCCAGCGTGTATACGGCCGGGTCCTGGGCCACCCGGCGGCCCATCTTGGTCGCCACGACGAGCTCCGCGCCTGGGTTGACCGACATGAACCGGCCGATGAACTGCTCGCTGCGGCCGTCCCCGTACACGTCGGCCGTGTCCAGCAGGGTGACCCCGGACGCCACCGCCGCGTCCAGCACGGCCATCGCGTCCTTCTCGGCTACCTCGCCCCAGTCGGCGCCGAGCTGCCAGGTGCCGAGGCCGACCACGGAGACCGCCTTGCCGGTCCGGCCCAGAATGCGCTCTTCCATAGCTAGCGATCCTAGGACTCAGCCCGCTGCGGATTCGTCCAGGGCCGCGGCGCACTCACCGGCGGCGGCGGCCAGGATGGCCTCGCTGATGCCGGCCAGCTGGCGCTGCTGCCCGGCGGTGAGCGCGTCGAACAGCACCCGGCGGACCTGCTCCACATGCCCGGGGGCGGCCGCGCTGAGCGCGGCGAAGCCGTCGCTGGTCAGCTGGGCGATCTGCCCGCGGCGGTCGGTCGGGCAGTCGGCCCGGCGCACCCAGCCGCGTTCTTCCAGCCGGGCCACCGCGTGGGACACCCGGCTCTTGCTGGACGCCGAGGCCGCGGCGAGCTGGGTCATGCGCAGCGCCCGGTCCGGGGCCTCGGACAGCCGGACCAGGATCTCGTAGTAGGCCAGGGGGATCCCGGCGTCGCGCTGCAGCTGACCGTCGACGGAGGCGAACAGCCACTGCGCGGCGGTGAGGAAGTTGCGCCAGGTGCACTGCTCGTCGGCGCTCAGCCAGCGCGGCTCGGTGGTGCTGGCCGTGCTGGGTGTGCTCATGGGGCCAGCATACCAGGAATAGTTGAACGCTTGACAACGTTGCCTTGGTCGTGATAGTCGTTGAGCATTCAAATATGAACGACGACACTATGACCGATAGGAGTATCACATCATGACCACAAGCACCGAAGCCACCGCGATCCCGGGCTACGTCGCCGGCACCTGGCAGATCGACCCGGTGCACTCCGAGGTGGGCTTCGTCGCCCGGCACATGATGGTCAGCAAGGTCCGCGGCCGGTTCACCCAGTTCTCCGGCGAGTTCGTCACCACCCCCGACCCGCTGCAGTCCTCAGTGACCGCCACCATCGACCTGACCTCGATCCAGACCGGGAACGAGCAGCGTGACCAGCACATCCGGTCCGCCGACTTCTTCGAGGTGGACAAGTACCAGACGATGACCTACCGGTCCACCGGGCTGCGCGCCGAGGGCGACCACTACGTCCTGGACGGCGAGCTGACCCTCAAGGACGTCACCAAGGAGGTCCCGCTCACGCTGGAGCTGAATGGCTTCGGGCCGGACCCGTTCGGCGGCACCCGGGCCGGCTTCACCGCCACCGGTGAGCTCAACCGCCGCGACTTCGGGGTCAACTTCAATGCCCCGATGGAGACCGGCGGCGTCGTCGTGTCCGACAAGATCACCCTCCAGCTCGAGATCGAGGCCGTGCTGCAGGCCTGAGCGCCAGCCGATCCGCAGCCGCTACCCCCGGGTGGGGGCCGTCACCATGGCGGCCCCCGCCCGTGCCATTCTGGGGCAGGGGCCCGGCTGAGCCTGAGGAGGCGTACCCAGTGCGAGCGGCGGTTTATGAGCGCACCGGCCCGGCGGCCGAAGTGCTCCAGGTGGCGGACATGCCACAGCCCGAGCCAGGGCCGGGCGAGGTCCGGGTCCGGGTCCAGGCGTCCGGCATCAACCCCACCGATGTGAAGACCCGGGCCGGCCTGACCCCGCGGCCCATCGACGGCTTCCAGATCCCGCACCACGACGGGGCCGGCGTGATCGACGCGGTTGGCCCCGGCGTCCCGGAGGAGCGGGTCGGCCAGCCGGTCTGGGTCTGGATGGCGGCGTTCGGGCGGCGCTGGGGGACGGCCGCGGAGTGGACGGTGCTGCCCGAGCGCCAGGCCGTGCCGCTGCCCGCCGGGGTGTCCCCGGAGCTGGCCGCCAGCCTGGGTGTGCCGGCCATGACCGCGCACCGCTGCCTGTTCGCCGACGGGCCGGTGGATGGGCAGGCCGTGCTGGTGGCCGGCGGGGCCGGCGCGGTCGGCCACTTCGCCGTGCAGCTGGCCAACTGGGGCAACGCCGCGCAGGTCCTGGCCACGGTCAGCGGCCCGGCCAAGGCCCAGCTGGCCAAGGAGGCGGGCGCCGCGGACGTGATCAACTACCGCGACGCGGACGCGGCCGACCAGATCCGGTCGGCCGCGGGCGGGCCGGTGGACCGGATCGTCGAGGTGGCCCTGGGCGCCAACCTGGCCATGGACCTGGCCGTGTCCCGGCCGGACACGGTCGTGGTCAGCTACGCCGCCGAGGCCACCAACCCGGAGCTGCCCGTCCGGGCCTGCATGTCGGCCAATGTGGTGCTCCGCTTCATCCTGCTGTACGGCGTGCCCGCGGCCGCGCTGGACCACGCGGTCGCCGACATCAGCGTGGCGCTCAGCATCGGCGCGCTGACGCTGTCCGGGCTGCCGGTCCACCGGTTCGCGCTGGACGAGATCGCCGCCGCCCAGGACGCGGCCGACCGCGGCGTCGGCGGCAAAGTGCTGGTCATCCCGGGCTGACCGGGAGACGAGACGGCCAGGCGAGCCACCGGGGCGCGCCTGGCCGTCTGGCTATGCTGCGGCTGGTTTCCCGGCCGTCACCCCTCGATCGAGCGCAGGCCGGAGATGAACGCCGGGCCGGCCGGGGTGCCGACCCCGGCCATGTTGTCGTAGCCCGGCAGCGTCACCTGGCCGGTGTAGCCGAACATGTTGTTGCTCTGGTCGTCGAACGTGGTCAGCGCCCACAGTCCGCAGTCGTGCGGGCTGCACGCCACGCCCCGGTAGGCGGCCGGGCTGCTGCTGGTCAGCGGCAGCGCGTCGTACAGCGCGCGGCTGCCGGACAGCTGGTACAGCGCCGGGTTGACCAGCCCGAACGAAGCCGGCTGGCCCTGCTGGGCCGCGGCCACCATGCCCGCCACCAGGGGCGCCGCCTCGCTGGTGCCGCCGACCGGGAACTGGCCGTAGGTCGGCGGCTTGCCGCTCTTGTTGTGGAACGTGAGCACGCCCACCGCGGCCCCGGTGAACGGGTCGGCGTCGGCGCTGATGTCCGGCACCGAGCGGACCACGCCGCCCCGGTTGCCCGGCGCGGTGGCCAGGGCGGCGGGCACCACCCCGTCCTGGTAGGACGGCTCGGCCCAGAGCAGGCTGGGCCCGCCGCCGGCCGCGCCGAACTCGCCCAGGAACGCCCAGCTCTTGCGGTTCAGCAGGGAGATCCCTTCGGACCAGCCGGTCTCGAACAGCCGGCTGCCGCCCTTGCCGATGCCGAGCGTGGTGCCGCCCACCGCGATCGCGTCCGGGTCGCTGGACGGCGACAGCACGCCGGAGCCATCGCCGGAGGAGAAGTACATGCCGACGCCCTCGGCGGCCGCCTGCACCAGGATGCCGTGCTCGATGTTGGTCAGGAACGGCGCCTGGCCTTCGGTCCCGCCCTCCCAGGAGTTGGACGCCACCGTGGCCAGCGGGTGGCGGCCGGTGCCCAGCACGGCCAGGTCGGCGTTGAACAGGCCCTGCAGGCCGGCGTCACCCTGGTTGCAGCTGTCCCCGCCGACCACCAGCTGGTGCGCGGCCGGGGCCATCGCGTAGGACATCTCCACGTCGAGCTGCTCCTCGATGTCGAACGGGTCGCCGCACTGGCTGCCCCGGCCCAGCGACAGCTCGGAGTAGCGGCTGCCGGCCGGTGCGGGCAGGCCGTTCTTCCTGGCGTAGTCGTGCAGGGTGAGGAACATGTCCGGGGTCAGGCCCAGCTCGACCAGCGCAACGGTCTGGCCCTGGCCGGTGGCCGCGGTGCTGGCGCCGTAGGCCTTGCGCAGCTGGGTGCCGCTGTAGCCGCAGTTGTCGGTCGGGAACGAGGTGACGCCGAACTGCCTGGGCAGCCCGGTCGCGTAGTGCTCCCCGTAGTAGAACGAGCAGGACGCTGCGGTGGGCTTGGCCGTCACCGTGGTATGCGGCGTCGTCTTGCCGATCGCCGTGGCGCTGGGCCGCTGCAGCGGCAGCACCGGCGCGGCATTGCTCAGGCCGGTCACCCCGAGCACGCTGCCGGACAGCGAGCTGGGCACCGAGATCGGGCCGTCATTGGCCCGCAGCTGGTACCGGCCCGCGCTGACCCCCGCGGTCGCCGGGTACAGCTTGAGCTGGGTGTGGAACGCGGTGTTGATGACCGACGCCGGCCCGGTGGCCCGGACATAGGAGCGCAGCGGGCTGGCCGTGACACTGGTGAAGCCCGCGCCGCGCAGCCAGGACTCGATCCTGGCCGTCTCGGCGATGGACGCGCCGAACCTGGCGGCGTAGCTGGCCGGGCTCAGGTAGTGATGGAACGACGCGCTGCCTGGCGTGCTCACCGCGGCGGCGAAGCGCTGCGCCTGGTTCAGCCGGGGCCGCAGCCACACCTGGACGGCGAGTTTCTGGCTGGCCGCCACCGCGCCGCTCGCCGTGGTGTGGCTGGTGAATGGAACGGCGCTGCCCTCGATCCGGGCTGGCCCTGGTGCGGGCGCGGCGGCGGCTAATCCGCTGCCCGCCACGATGGTCGTGCCGATCATCGCCACGGCCGCGCTGGCGGCAGCGATGAGCGTCCTGCTTCTGGACATGGTCCCCCTGTCTGGAACGTAGCTGCTGACCCGTCCTGGGGACCGTCTGGTGGGCCGGCCCCCACGGTGTCTATACCAAGCTGAAAGCGGCGTTAAAGGCATGAGTACCAAATCGTGACAATCACGAAGAATGGCGGGCAATCCATTTCCTGCGGTCCGGCGCGGCGTTTGCCGCCGGGCTGCCGTGAGGGCTCCCGCCCCACTGGGCGGGTGACCACTTGTCACGTATAGTAGTTATGCGACTACATGGAGCTTGGGGGGTGGATGGACCGGGAAGCTGACGGCCGCGGCCGGATCCTGGTGGTCGAGGATGATCCCGTTTCGGTCGCCTATGTCCTGCATGTGCTGCGGAACCGGGGCGGATTCACCGTTACCCACGCGGCGGACCCGAAGGACGCGTTGCGCCAGGCCACGGCGGCCCGCTGGGACT
>DATCUG010000587.1:0-5002 GCA_036567525.1 Streptosporangiaceae bacterium
CCTGCCCCGCCCGCGGCCAGCCGGGCGGCCAGGCCGTGCAGGTAGGCGGCGGCCGCCGCCGCCGGGCCGGCCGCCAGGCCCTGGGCCAGCAGCGCGCCGGCCAGCCCGGACAGCACATCCCCGGTGCCCGCCGTGGCCAGCCAGGACGTCCCGGTCAGGTTGGCCCACACCGGCCCGCCGTCCGGCCCGGCGATCACCGTGGTGGACCCCTTCAGCAGCACCGTCGCGCCCAGTTCGGCCGCGGCCCGCCGGGCATGCTCCAGGCGGCGGGCCTCGATGTCGGCCGGGTCCACCCCGAGCAGCCGGCCCAGTTCCCCGGCGTGCGGGGTGAGCAGGGTCGGCGCGGCCCGGTCCAGCAGCCCGCGGTCGGCCGCCAGCAGGGTCAGCCCGTCCGCGTCCACCAGCACCGGCACGTCGCTGGCCAGCACCGCCGTCAGCCGCTCCCGCGCGCCGTCGTCGGTACCCATGCCCGGCCCGGCCACCCAGGCCTGGACCCGGCCGGCCTCCGGGATGTCCTGGCTGGCCGGCCGGTCCGGCCCGGTCACTGTGATCACCGCTTCCGGCCACAGCACCCGCACCACGGCCACCGCGTGCTCGGCCGAGACCAGCCGGACCATGCCCGCCCCGCCGCGCAACGCGCCACCCACCGCCAGCGCCGCCGCCCCGGTGTACCGCTGGCTGCCGGCCACCAGGCCGACCACGCCGCGGCGGTACTTGTCCGAATCGGCCGCCGGCCGGGGCAGCGCCGCCCCGACGTCGGCGGCCTGCAGCGCGGTGAGATCCGGCGGGCCGAGGAACGGCGCCAGGCCGATGTCGATCAGCTCCACCACTCCGGCATAGCTGGCCCCCGGGTCCACCAGCAGCCCGGGCTTGACCGTGCCGAACGCCACCGTCACGTCGGCCCGGATAGCCGCCCCGGCGACGACGCCGGTGTCCGCGTCCACCCCGCTGGGCAAGTCCACCGCCACCACCGTGCCCGGCGACCCGGCGGCCACCGCGGCCAGCGCCGCCTGCGGTTCGCGCAGTCCACCCCGGCCGCCGATGCCCAGCAGGCCGTCCAGGATCAGGTCGGCCGCGCCGATCGCGGCCGGCACATAGGGGTCGTCCGCCCCGGCCACCCGGCCACCGGCCGCGCGGAGCGCCGCGGCACCCGCCTCGTGGATCTTGGCCGCGGCCTGGACGGCCAGCACCGACGCGCCCCGCGCGGCCAGCCGCGCCCCCGCGTACAGCGCGTCCCCGCCGTTGTCGCCGCTGCCCGCCAGCACCACCACCCGGGACCCGGGCACCGTGCCGCCGGTCAGCCCGGCGCACACCGACGCCAGGCCCGCTGCGGCCCGCTGCATCAGCGTGCCCGGCGGCAACTCCGCCATCAGGCTCTGCTCAGCCGCCCGGACCTCGGCCACCTGGTGCGCGTTTCTCATCCTTCGGCCACCACCATCGCGATGCTCATCCCGGAATCATGACTGAGCGACAGGTGCCAGCAACGCACGCCGAGTTGCCTGGCCAGCGCGGCCACGGTGCCGGTGACCAGCAGCCCAGGGCGGCCCGCCGCGTCCCGGGACACCGTGACGTCAGTCCAGCGCAGCCCGGGCGGGGCGCCGAGTGCCTTGGCCGCAGCCTCCTTGGCCGCGAAGCTGGCGGCCAGCGACTCCGGCCGCCCGTCGCGTTCGCTCTCCGCGAACAACCGGGCGGCCAGCGCCGGGGTTCGCTGCAGCGCCGCCCACAACCGTGCGGTTTCCACCAAGTCAACCCCGATGCCCACGATCACGAGCCCAGCCTGTCACGTCCCGGCCCGGCCAGTCCCGGCCAGCCCACAGCTACGCCCGCACCGGCGCAGCACCCCCGTCCAGCCGCGCGCGGCCAGCGTCGCCGCCACCTGGCCCGCGACGAAGCACGGCCGCTCGGTCACATCGGCCCAGCCGTACCGCAACGTGCCCTGGCCCACGGCGGTGTTCGCGTTGTCCCGGCGCACGTCGCGCCAGCGGGACTCAGCCGGATGCGCCACCTGCCCGTCCAGCTCGACCACCAGCCCGTACTCCTGGTAGGTCACATCCTGGTACTGCCGCTGCCCGGCCCGTACCACGGAACGCTGCCGGCGCGCGGCGGGCAGCCCATGCGGCCGCTCCACCCGGTTCACGTAGCGGAACTCCAGCAGCGAGTGCACCCCGTCGGCGGCCAGGCCGAGCGCGGCGCTCAGCTCGGCGCGCCAGCGCACCCGGGCGCGCCGCGCCAGCACCGCAGCCAGCCGGTCCGGCGTCGTCCGCCGGCTGCCGCAGGCGCGTAACACCCAGCCCAGCGCGTCGTCCAGACTCGCAGCCGACACCGCCAGATCCAGCACAGTCTCCTCAATCCGCGTGCGGGGCGGCAACCGCGCCGGGTGACGTGCCTGGTCGACTCGGGCGCAACGATGTACGGCGAGCCCGCGAGCCGACGTGACCTGACGGCCCGGGGACACGGTTACGTGGATTACCGCCACCTGGTTGCCGATCCCGTGTAACTCCGCAGCCGTCTGATGGCTGAGCACCGCCTCCGGCCCGGCCCGCAGCACGGCCGCCCACAACTGAGCTCCCCGTGGTGGCGGACCACTGAACGCGGCGTACACCCCGGTGTGCAGCCGCTGCCATCGGCCGCTACGCAACGCAGCCACCATGTACTTGTCGGTGAGCCCGGTCTGCAGTGCCTGCGCCCTGGTCAGCACCCCGTCTTGCCGGAATAAGAGGTCGTCCACTGACGCCGGGAGAATTCGGGTCATGCCCCAACCCTCAGCCGACGGCCACCCCAGCACCACCCCAGAATCCCGCCCTGTGGATAACCCGCCTAGCAGACGCCAGGGATGCGAATTTTTGCCCTCATAGGGGCAAGAATTCGCACGCGTGGCTGAGAGCTAACCCGCGGCGCGGACGGCGGCGGCTAGGCGGTCGGCTACGCCCTGCGCCTGACCCGGGTCGACGGCTTCGACCATGACCCGGACCGTGGGCTCGGTGCCGCTGGGCCGGACCAGCACCCGGCCCGAGGTGCCGAGCTCTGCCTCGGCGGCGGCCACCGCGGCCGCCACGTCGGGTGAGGCGGACACCCGGGCCTTGTCCACCCCGGGCACGTTCACCAGGACCTGCGGGTACCGGGTCATCACCGCGGCCACGTCGGCCAGCGGCAGCGCCTGCCGGGCCGCGGTGGCCAGCAGGTGCAGCGCGGTGAGCAGGCCATCGCCGGTAGTGGCGTGATCGAGCATGATGATGTGCCCGGACTGCTCGCCGCCGAGCCGGAACTGGCCGGCCCGCATGGCTTCCAGCACGTACCGGTCGCCGACCGCCGTCTCCACCACGGTGATCCCGGCGTCCTGCATCGCGTTGCGGAAGCCGAGGTTGGACATCACGGTGGCGACCACGGTGTTCCCGGCCAGCTGACCCTGGCTGGCCATGGACAGGGCCAGCACGGCCAGGATCTGGTCGCCGTCGACGACCGCGCCGTCGGCGCTGACCGCCAGGCAGCGGTCGGCGTCCCCGTCATGGGCGATGCCGGCGTCCGCGCCGTGCCGGGTCACCTCGGCGCACAACACGTCCAGGTGGGTGGATCCGCAGCCGTCGTTGATGTTGAGCCCGTCCGGCGCACACCCGATCGGGATCACCTTGGCCCCCGCCTGCTGCAGCATCCGCGGCGCGAACTCAGACGCGGCGCCGTGCGCGCAGTCCACCACGACGGTCAGCCCGGCCAGCGGCGCACCCGGCTGGCCCGCCACCGCCGCCGCCGGCGGCAGCGAGGCCAGCAGGTGCTGGATGTACCGGTCCCGCTCCTGGTCCGCGTCGCTGACCCGGCCGAAGCCAGCCGGCAGCTCGGCGGCCCGCCGCGGCGGCATGCCGATGTGCGTCTCGATCTCGTCCTCGACCGCGTCCGGCAGCTTGAAGCCGCCCGCCCCGAACAGCTTGATCCCGTTGTCCGGCGCCGGGTTGTGGCTGGCCGACAGCATCACGCCCAGGTCGGCGCCGAGGTCCCGGGTCAGGAACGCGACCGCGGGCGTGGGGATCACGCCCAGCCGGAGCACGTCCACCCCGGATCCGGCCAGGCCGGCCACCACGGCGGCCTCCAGGAACTCACCGGAGGCCCGCGGATCGCGGCCCACCACGGCCAGTGGCCGCCGCCCGGCTGACTCCTTGGCCGCGAACGCCCCCGAGCCGTGCAGCACGGTGGCCGCGGCCCGGGACACGTCCAGCGCCAGTTGGCTGGTCAGGTCCTCGCCAGCGACGCCACGAACACCGTCAGTTCCGAACAGCCGGGCCATCGAGGCAGCTCCCCCTGGATCATCTCGTCAAAGCGGACATGCCAAACAGACCTCTGCGGGGGATTACTGAAAAACAGGTGCGAGGTCAGCGCTTGGAGTACTGAGGTGCCTTCCGCGCCTTCTTCAGCCCGTACTTCTTGCGTTCCTTGACCCGTGCGTCCCGGGTCAGGAAGCCGGCCCGCTTGAGCGTCAGCCTATTGTCCGGGTCGACCAGAGTCAGGGCCCGGGCGATGCCCAGCCGCAGCGCGCCGGCCTGGCCGGTGACACCGCCACCGGTGATCCGCGCGATCACGTCGAACTGGTTCTCCGCGCCCAGGCTGACGAACGGCTCGCTGATCAGCTGCTGGTGCACCTTATTCGGGAAGAACTCCTCGAGCGTGCGGTCGTTGATCTTCCACTGCCCGGTGCCGGGCACGATCCGCACCCGGGCGATGGCCTCCTTGCGGCGGCCGGTGCCGAGTGCGTTGCCGGTGACTACCGGCTTGCGCCCGGCCGGCCGCTCACCGGCATCCGCGGCCGTCTCGGTGGTGTACTCCGACACGTGCTCCCCGGCGTCTTCCGCCGTCTCCACGCTGGCGCCCTCATCGAGCGTCTGCGTGCCTGTGGACTCGGCCACGGTTCCTTCCCTCGTACTTCCTCATCGATTCCGGGCGGGGCGGCCGCTGGTCAGCGGCTGCCCGCGTGCGCCGCGGGGTCGTCCTGGGCGACCTGGGTGATCTCGTAAGG
>DATCUG010000588.1:0-2804 GCA_036567525.1 Streptosporangiaceae bacterium
CGTCGGCCAGCACCACGTGCCGCCCGGCCGGGGACGCGTAACTGACGATGACCGCACTGGGCGGAAGCTGCTGCAGTTCATGCGGTTCGACGAGGAACTCACGGGACCGCTGGCTGGCCTGGGCCAGCGCGCGGTTCGCGCCCACGGCCACCGCCGTCTGCTGTCCCCACGCCGTGCCCCGGTTGATTCCCTCGGTCAGCGAGACCGAGTCGCTGGCGGTAGCCGAGTAGCTGGTCTCCCCATGGGCCGACGCGGACCGCGGCGCGAACGGGCCCGCCCCGGCCCAGCTCTGGCCCCGTCCCCTGCTCTGCCCGCTGCTCTGGCTGGCTGACCTGGACGTCCCGGCCGAGGACGCGGTGCCGACCGTGCTGGTATAGGCCTGGCCCGCCGTGTCCGTGACCGAGCTGCCCACGGTGTCGGTGAGCTGTGCCACCACGAACCGGTGCTCGGTGCCGATCTGGTCGCTGGCCACCCGGGCGTCATCCGCATTGCCCAGCCGCATGAACGCGACCGCCGCATTTCCCCGGCCCAGCCGCCCCCGGACGTGTGGCGGCAGCGACCGGTAGGTCAGCACCAGCCCGGTGCCGGTGGCCTCGCACGCGCTGGTCAGCCGGTCGAGCAGGTCACCGCGCAGCGTCTCGGCCGCGCTGACCAGCACGGTGTGCTGCCAGCCCGGGCGCCGCCCCGGCTGGCTGCGGAGCAGTTGGGTCAGCGCGGCGGTCAGGTAGCTGCCGAGCGTCTGGGCTTCGGCCAGGCCGGCCGCGGCGCCCACCGCCAGCACGCGCAGCCGGCCCGGCGGCAGCCAGGCGGGCGCGGAGCCGAGGCTGGCCAGCTTGCGCAGCCGGGCCTCCAGGGCCAGGGCCCGCTCGGTGACCCGGTCGGCGGCCGCCCGGCCGTACAGCCCGGCGATCGACTCAGCCTGGGCCTCGCTGAGCAGCCCGGCCCGGATGCCGGCCTGCGGGTCGCCGACCTGGCCCAGCGTCCGCAGGCCGGCCACCAGCCCGGCGACGCTCGGCTGGCCGCCCAGGACCCCGGCCACGCGCTCCAGGATGGCCGTGTCCTGGGCCACCGCGGCTGGGTCGGCCGGGCTGGCTGGGTCGCCGCCCGCCGCCGCGGCCACGGCCAGCACGTCGGCCAGCGCATCGCCGGGCAGCCCGCAGCCCAGGTCCAGCCGGGGCAGGTCGGCAGGCAGCACCCAGACCAGCGGGCTGGTGCCCGCGCTGGCCGAGATCCGCAGCAGATCCTGGGCCACCGCGCCGTCGGCCAGGTCGAGCACGGTGACCACACCGCCCGCGGCCAGCCGGAACCCGGCCAGCATGGTCAGCAGCGCCGACCAGCCGGCCAGCGTGCCGCCGGCCACATCGACCCGGTCGATGTCGGTGGGCAGCGCCACTCCGTACCAGCGCGGCTGGTCCCGGAACGCGCGGCCGCGCACCTGCCAGTCCCGTAACCGGCGGTCATGCTCGCGCTGCCGGGCCCGCCCGCGCCGGTCCTGGACGGCTCGCGCCCGGGTCACCCGCTGCTGTTCCCGGGCGATGAGGGTGTGCAGTTCCTGGCGGCCGTGCCACACGCCGCGGGCACACCAGCCGGCCAGCACCAGGGCGCAGCCCAGGCCGGCCACCGTGAGCGCGGCGGTGAGCACCCCGAGCACACCCAGCAGGGCGGTCAGTGCGGCCAGCCCCAGGCCCAGCGCGCCGCCCAGCCGCAGTGGCCGGCTCAGCCGCCGCTCCTCGCGCTGCTGCGCGGCCACCCAGCCCGGGTTAAGCTGCTCCGGCCCGGGTAGGGCCAGGCGCTCCGGTGGCGGTCCCGGATCCGGGTGCAGCTGGGTGTACTCCCAGCCCAGGTAGATCCGGTCAGCGCGGGGCTGCACCCCGGCTGGTGCCGCGCGCGGGCCGGTCACGGTACTCCCCCGGCGACGAATTGGCAGGCCGTGCGCAGCTGGCCGCCGGGTGCCCGGACCGCCAGCACGAACTGGCCGTCCCGGGCCGGCCCGGGCAGGTCCAGCTCGCGGGCCAGGTCCGGCTGCTGCACCAC
Organism: Streptosporangiaceae bacterium; assembly: GCA_036567525.1. Classification (GTDB taxonomy): domain Bacteria; phylum Actinomycetota; class Actinomycetes; order Streptosporangiales; family Streptosporangiaceae; genus RYN-230. The sequence goes on from DATCUG010000588.1 coordinate 2,035, forward strand.
GAGCACGCTGGCCAGCGCCGCCACCTCCCCGGCCACCACCGTCGAGCTGGTGGACAGCACCGTGGCCAGCCCGGCCCGGCCGCCCGTGCTGACCAGGCCGGCCAGGGCCGGCCGGGCCACATCGTTGCACGGGCCGAACCAGGCCAGCCCGTCGCCACCGATCCCGTCCCGCGCCGACTCGGCGAACACGGCCGTCATATCCAGCGCGGCCAGGTTCGCGATCATCCGGGCGGCGCGGCCCGGCCGCGGCCGGCTCAGTGAGAACAGCGCCACGCCCCGGTCGCGCACCACCGCGGCCAGGCTGATCTGGTCCTCACCGGGCGCCATGGCCGGGCGCAGCCAGCGGCCCAGCGGCGACGCACGCAGCCCGGCCAGCTCACTGGCCAGGAACCCGCCCGGGGCCGGGTTCGCGGTCATCAGGCTGGCCGACGCCCGGACCCGCTCGGCCAGCGACGCCCGGCGCGGGTGATCCGGCGGCACCTGGCGCAGCCGCGCCCACAGCGCGTCCGGGCTGAGCAGGTGGATCACGTCGTCCAGCACCGGGGTCCGCGGATCGCCGGGCGCGGCCGCCAGCAGCGCGAACAGGTCGTGCAGGTAGCCGACGCCGGTGCGCCGGGCCGGGTCGGTGACCGCGGCCCAGTCGACCATGCCCTGCACCAGGGCCGCGCGCCGGGCCGGGTCTCCACCGCGGAGCGGGTCGTAACAGCCCGGCCCGGCCGTCCCGAACACATGCAGCGGCGCGCCGGCGGGCGCGCACACGGCGGCCAGCG
>DATCUG010000589.1:0-6363 GCA_036567525.1 Streptosporangiaceae bacterium
CACAGGCGGGCCGGGCCGCGACGGGCGGGCCGGCCGCGATTTGGCACCAGCCGGCGGTGGCCTGGCGCCAGCCGGCGGTGACACGGACCACAATTGAGGTCATGGCCACCAGGCGCCATCGACTGTGGCGCGCCCTCACCCGGCCCTACCGCTATGCGGCGCTGGCCGCGGGGGCGCTGCCCATCCTCGCCTTCCCCGCGCTGAACCTGGAGTTCCTCGGCTGGTGCGGGCTGGTGCCCGGGCTGCTGCTCATCCGGGCCGCGGCCACGGTCCGGGAGGGGGCGGTCCGCGGCTGGTGGCTGGGCGCGGGCTTCCTGCTGGCCGCGCTGTACTGGCTGGCCCCGAACATCGGGCCGGGCCTGCTGCTGGTGGGCATCGTGTTCGGCGCGCTGCTGGCCGGCTTCGGGGCGGCCGCCTGGCTGCTGCTCCGCACCCCGCTCAGCCTGGGCCGCGCGCTGGCCGCACTGGCCGTGCTGCCCAGCTACTGGCTGTTCACCGAGTGGGCCCGGTCCTGGCAGGGCTTCGGCGGGCCGTGGGCGGTGCTGGGCACCAGCCAGTGGCAGCATCCCATGGTGCTCGCGCTGGCCTCGGTGGGCGGGGTCTGGCTGATCAGCTTCGCCCTGGTCGCGGCCAACACCGGCATCGTGATCCTGCTCATCGCGGGGCGGAACACGGTCCGGCTGGCCGGGGCGGCCGGGGTCGCGGTCGCGCTGGCGGCCGGGCCGGTGGTGTTCGCGCTCACCCCCGCCCCGGTGGCCGTCCGGCAGGTCACGGTGGCCCTGGTGCAGCAGGGCGTCCAGCCCAGCCGGGCCAGCCGGGTGAACGCCAGCCTGCGGCTGTCCGAAGGGCTGGCCGCCGCCCGCCCCGACCTGGTCGTGTGGGGGGAGAGCAGCGTCGGCTACGACATCGAGCAGGCCAATACCGGCCTGCTCCACCGGATCGAGGCGCTGGCCGCCCGGACCGGCGCGCAGATCCTGGTCAACCAGGACTCGACGCTGCCCGGCGGCGGCAAGTCCAAGGTGGCCCTGCTGATCGGCCCGCACGGCGTGGCTGGCTCGTACGTGAAGACGCGGCTGGTCCCGTTCGGCGAGTACATCCCGTTCCGCGGCGCGCTCGGCTGGCTGACCAGCATCAGCAAGGCGGCGCCGAGCAACATGGTCCCGGGCGACGGCGCGCACCTGATCCACGCGGTGGACCGGGCCGGGCGGCCGCTCCCGCTCGGCGTGCTGATCTGCTTCGAGTCCGCGTTCCCGGACATGTCCCGGGTTGATGCCGGCCGGGGCGCGCAGCTGATCATCTACCAGACCTCGGACTCGACGTTCCAGCAGAGCTGGGCGCCGGCCCAGCATGCCTCGCTGAGCGCGGTGCGCGCCGTTGAGACCGGCCGCCCGGTGGTGCAGGCCGCGCTGACCGGGGACACCGTGGCGTTCGACGCGCGGGGACGGCTGCTGGCCGTGATGACCTCGGCGCACCGCGGGGTGACCATGCTGCGCATCGGGCTGCCCGCGGCCAGCGTGCGGACCCCGTATGACCGGCTGGGTGACTACCTGCCGTGGGCGGCCACCGTCGTGGTCGCGGGCACCGCCATTGGCTGGCTCTTTGTTTTCTTCCGCCATCGCCGGGGACGGGTACCTTTGGAGGGCAACTTCCGGCCTGCCGGATACGTCTCAGTATTGGGCGCGCCAGCCGGGCCCGGATCCGGATCCGGGGATGGCGCCGGCGCCGGGCCGGAAGCGGCGGACGACGACGTCCCACGCACCTCCTGAGCGGACCGCCCTCCCGGGCGGCCCGCTCACCGTTCTCCGTAGAGCGGGCCAGCGCGTCCCGGGCAGGCGAGGTGCACAGCAGCGGCTGAGGAGGATGCAGGGTGCGGGAGAGCGACACGACGCACGGTCAGGGCCGGGCGGCGTCAGGCAGGCAGCAGGCAACCACCGGCAGGCCGCGGCTGCGCGCCGGCCAGCTGCTGGCCGGCCGGCTGCCGGTGCTGGCCGCTTTGTCGGCCGCGGGCTGCCTGGTCGTCGCGGCCTGCTCCAGCGGCGGCTCACCCACACCGGCCGGCCAGCCGTCCGGCAAATCGTCGGCACACGCGGTCACCGCGGCCAGCGCCGCGCTGTCCGTCACGCCGGCCAACGGCGCGCACAACGCCAACCCGGCCAAGGGCGTGGTGGTCAAGGCCAGCGAAGGCACGATCAAGAGCGTCACGGTGACCGCCGGGCATGACCCGGTCAGCGGCTCGCTGAACAAGGCGCAGACGGTATGGCGGAGCACCTGGTCGCTGCAGCCGTCGCGGAACTACACCGTGCAGGCCACCGCGGTGAACTCGGCCGGGAAGACGGTCACCTCAGTGAGCCGGTTCCGCACGCTGACCCCGTCCGCGACCAACACCGCGATGATCTTCGAGGGGTACAAGCAGAGCTACGGCGTGGGCATCCCGATCCGGCTCACGTTCAGCTCGCCGGTCACCAACAAGGCTGCGGTGGAGCGCGCGCTGCAGGTGACCACCTCGAAGCCGGTGACCGGGGCGTGGTACTGGGACGGCGACCAGACGCTGTACTTCCGCCCGATGAACTACTGGCCGGCCGGCACCACCGTCTCGTTCGACGGGCACCTGGCCGGGCTGCAGGCCTCGCCGGGCGTCTACTTCAGCGCCGACCTCACCCAGACGTTCAACATCGGGCCATCGCTGATCGTGGTGGCCAGCACCAAGACGCACTACCTGAACGTCTACTACAAGGGCAAGCTGTGGGGGCACTGGCCGATCAGCACCGGCCGGCCCGGCCTGGACACGGTGGACGGCACCTACATCACGCTGGAAAAGGGCAACCCGGTGCGGATGGTCGGCAACGGCTACAACGAGCTGGTCAACGACGCGGTCCGGTTCACCTACAGCGGTGACTACCTGCACTCCGCGCCGTGGTCGGTGGGTGAGCAGGGGGTCACTAACGTGAGCCACGGCTGCGTGAACCTGTCCCCCCAGCACGCGGCCATGTACTACAACCTGGCCACCCCGGGCGACCCGGTGACGATCATCGGCAGCCCGCACGCGGGCAAGTGGGACGACGGGTTCACCGTGTGGTTCCTGAGCTGGAAGCATCTGCTCAAGGGCAGCGCGCTGGGCATGGCGGTGCAGGCCGGCCCGTCCGGCAGCACGTTCGTCAGCCCGTCGGCGGTCACCGAGCAGCCACAGACCACCCGGCTGACCGGCCCCAAGCCGGGCAACTCCGCCCCCCAGAGCTGACAACCGGCCACGCGTGTCGCGATGTGTGGTCCCTAACCGTCGCCATGGCAAGCGGTCAGGGACCACCTTTGAGTGCGGCCGAGGAAAGCTGGCCGACCGCGGGCCAGCGCCGGCCCAGCCGCGAGGCCACCGACTGCACCGCCGCCCCGGCCCACGCGGCCGGGCGCGGGGTGGCCCCCTCCACCAGCCCGTTCCAGTACAGCGACCAGGTCCCGGCGGCCAGCCGGCTGACTCCGGGTGCGGTCAGCAGCCGCACCGCGCCGGACGCCAGCCGCGGCCGCCGGAGCAGCGCGGCCTGCAGCGCCGAAGCCCCCGGCAGGTACCGGCCGAACGTATCCCGGACCGCCTCGGCGTAGGCGGCGGCCGGCCCGCCCGGGCCAGCCGCGCCAGACAGCAGGCATTCGGCGGCCAGCCGCGCGCTCACCATCCCAGGGCCGATGCCCTCGCCCTGCAGCGGGTTGATCAGCCCGGCCGCGTCCCCGGCCAGCAGCACGTTGCCGGCCGCCGGCGGTGTGCCGGTGCCGCCCATCCGCAGCCAGCCGCCGGTGATCTCGCCGTGCGCCGCGCCGGGGGTCAGGTCGCCGGTGCGGCGCAGCAGCGCGCAGAACGACGCCAGGTCGGCGCGCAGGCTGGCGGCCCGGCGCCGGGTGCCCATGCCGATGCCGATGCCGACGTTGGCCCGGCCCGCCTCGCCCGGGAACAGCCAGCCGTACCCGGGGTAAATCCGCCACGGCGCCGCGTCCAGCAGGACCAGCAGCGGCAGCGGCACCTCGGCCGGGATGTAGGCGCGGATCGCGAAGCCCCACAGCGCAGCGTCCGGGTCGAGCAGCCCGGCCAGCCGGGCCACCGGGCTGAGCGCCCCGTCCGCGCCGATGAACCAGTCCGCGGCCAGCCGCTGCCCGTCGCTGGTCAGCAGCGCCCGCACCGGGCTGTCCGGCGCCGGGCCGTCAGCGTCCACCCCGCTGATCCGGGCCCGCACCGGCACCGCCCCGGCCTGCACCGCGGCGGCGCGCAGCGCGTCGTCCAGCACCACCCGGGGCACCACCACGCCGTGCCCGGGGTAGCGGCGGCCGGGGAACGCGGGCAGCCGGGACCGGTGGCCGGACGGGCCGACGGCCAGCAGGTCCGCGCCCTGCCCGGCGTCCGGCACCTTGACGGCCAGGTCGTCGAGCAGCCCGACGCCGCGCGGCCCGACCAGGTCGCCGCACGCCTTGTCGCGCGGGAACGTGGCCTTGTCCACCAGCGCCACCCGGGCCCCGCCGCGGGCCAGCACCAGCGCGGCGATGCTGCCGGCCGGCCCGGCGCCCGCCACCACCACGTCGTAGCGCTCACTCGGCGCGGAGCGCCGGCCGGGGGGTTCCGGGGGAGTTGGCGCAGTCACCGGGCGACCACGACCGCCACGGCCAGCGTCCCGGTGGCCCAGGTGAAGTAGCGCAGCGCCCGCTCCAGCGGGGCCAGCAGGTCGGCCTTGCCCAGGTCCTGCTCGCGCCCGTCGCGCCAGGTGACATGCACGGTCACGGCGGTGATCCGGCGGCGCAACGCCCGCGCCGGGGTACTCAGCGCGCGCTGCCCCATGGACAGGAAGAACGCGAACGCCGCGCCGATCAGCACGGCCGGCGGCAGCGTCCAGTGCTGCGCGTACGCGCCGACGATGAGCGGGAACGAGCCCCAGGCCAGGCCGAACCAGACGTCGCTGTGCATCAGCCCGCCGAGCAGCTCGAGGTTGTACCCGATGACCAGCACGGCGCCGACGAGCACGAACGGAACCATCCGCCAGCCGCCGTAGACCAGGCCGAGCACCATGGCCGCCACGACCGAGGCCACCGCCACCCCGGCCAGCAGCTTGCCGTTGATGCCGGTACCCAGCGGCCGCCCGTTCAGCTCATCGAACGCGTGCGCGCCGATGCCGACGGCCAGGAAGAACGCCAGCAGCGTGCCGCCCAGCCGCCACAGCACCGGGTGCGGCACCAGCGCGGCCCCGATGGCCACGTAGGACAGGTGCCACAGCGTGTACGGCGGGTGCAGCAGGGTGAGCCAGTCGCGGAACCCGCCGGTCCCGCGGCCCAGGTCGTAGAACGCGGTCTTGGTGGCCTTGTCGGTCCGCGCGCTCACGAACCCGTACCTGGCGGTGCCGCGGCCTTGCGGCCCCACATGATCAGCCCGCCGCCCACGCTCATCAGCCCGGTCCCCACGTCGGTCAGCCCGGCCGCCTGCCACGCCGCGATGTGGTCGTCCAGGGAGTACCGCCGGTAGTGGGTGGAGATGCTCGGCCCGAGGAAGCGGCCGACCCGGTACCAGGCCGGGCCGCCGGTCAGCAAGCCGCCCAGCGGCAGGGCCAGCCGGGTGTACAGCCACCAGGCCGCCCGCCAGCCCGGCTGCGGCGGCACCATGCACTCCAGGCTGGCCAGGGTGCCGCCGGGCCGCACGCAGCGGGCCAGCTCGGCCACGGTCGCGGCCGGATCGTCCACGTAACGCAGCAGGTAGGAGAAGCTGACCGCGTCGAACGAGGCGTCCGGGAACGGCAGCTGGTCGGCCCGGCCCACGGCCAGCCGGACCTGGCCGCGCTGGCCGGGCCGCCGGGTCCGGGCCAGGCCGGCCCGCAGCATCGGCTCATTGAGGTCGACCCCGGCCACGTGGGCGCCGGTCTGGTCGGCGATGGCCAGCGCGATCCCGGCCGGGCCAGTGGCCACGTCCAGCACCAGCCGGGGCGCCGCGGTCGCGATCCGGCTGACCACGGCCCGGCGCCAGCGCCGGTCCTGGCCGAAGGACAGCAGGTAGGCGAGCCGGTCGTAACGGGCGGGCAGGTCGGCGAACACGTCACGGGCCACCCGCTCACCGCGCAAGCGAGCATCCTGGGCCGGTGCGGCGGTCACCGCGTTCGGGGCAGAGCCAACGGGGCGCTCCCTGTGAGGGTGCACGGTCGCTATCCAAAGGATCGTCGCATGCGGGGCGCGCGCGGGCAAGAAACACCCACCCCAGCCATCACGGGCTAACCGTCCGTAAAGCCAGGTCCCGCCGGGCTTTCCTACCGCGTTCTTTTGGCTGAACGCCAGTGCCCGGCCGGTCAGCTAGCCTCGCGCAGCGGCGTCCGGGGCCGGTGTCCCCGCCCCCGGCGGGGGCGCTGC
>DATCUG010000590.1:0-10225 GCA_036567525.1 Streptosporangiaceae bacterium
CGCGCCCATCGCGACGGCCACGTTCGAGTCGGTCCCCGGGAACAGCAGCGTCCCGGTGTCCGCCACCGCGTCGAACCCGACCACTGCGGGCAGCGGCGTGTAGTCCACGCTGACCAGTTCGGCCGCGTCCTCGCCCTGGTAGCTGTCGTCGGTCAGCACCATGGCCACCGGCTCGCCGACGAACCGGACCCGGCCGATGGCCAGCGGCGGCTCGGCGTACGGGCCGCCCATCGGCAGCGGCGCGCCCTCGCTGCCCGGCTCGCTGGGTGGCGGCGGTGGCGACAGGTCATCCATGTCCTGGGCGGTGAACACGGCGACCGCGCCTGGGGCGCCCAGCGCGGCGGACGCGTCCACCCCGGTGATCTCGGCGTGCGCCATCGGGCTGCGCACGAACGTGACCCAGGCCGCGCCGATCAGCTCCGGTAGCCGCAGGTCCTCTACGTAGCTGCCGCCCGCGGTGAGCAGCTTGGGGTCTTCAGTGCGCACCACGCGGGTGCCCAGGATGCTCACATAGCCTCCCTGTCGAATGCTGGTCCGTTTGTACCGCACAATGCCGGTTTCGTCACTGAATGCGGGCCGGTTGCCGCCCGCCGCCGCCCGCGGCGGCCAGCAGCGTGGCCACCTCGTCCGGCCTGGCGGCCAGCAGCACCCCGCTGACCAGCGGGCGCCCGGCCCGCAACAGGTCCGCGGCCAGCCGCAGGCCGGTTTCCCGGGCCGCCCGGCCGGCCTGCTGCATAGCGCTGAGCACGCCGGCCGGGATATGCACGTCCGGCACCTCGTGCGCCAGGTAGTCCGCCTCCGCGAAGCTGCCTAGCGGGGCAACAGACATCAGCAGCGGAACGCCAGTGCCCGCCAGCTCGCCCGCCAGGGCGCGCAGCCTGCGCACGTCGTAGACCGGCCGGGTGATCAGGAACTGGGCGCCGGCCCGGATCTCGGCCCGGGCCCGGGCCGTTTCGGCCGCCAGGTCCGGGGCGGACGGGTTGACCCGGGTCCCGATGCAGAACGAGGTCTTCCTGGCCAGCGGCAGCCCGTCCAGGTCGCGGCCGGCGTTCAGGCTGGCCAGCAGCGTGACCAGGCCGAGCGGGTCCACTTCCCAGATGCCGTCCACGGCTGGGTAGTCGCCGAGCACCGGCGGCTGGCCGGCCTCGCAGATGACGTTGCGGATGCCGAGCGCGTGCGCGCCGAGCAGGTCGGCCTGCAAGGTCATGATGGTCTTGTCCCAGGTGGTCATCGTGACCATGGCTTCGACGGCGGCGTGCTGCTGCAGGTGCAGGGCGATGCCGAGGCTGTCCCGGTGGGCCCGCGGGTCCTCCGGCGCGGTGACCGCGACCAGGTCCACGCCCAGATCGCGAAGCGAGGGCACGCCGTCGTCCGGCGCGGCCATCTCGGCGGCGATCACGAACTCGCCGCTGGCCAGCCGGGCGGCCAGCCCATTGGGGGCGGTCCTGGCGACGTGCCGCGGTCTGGACCGCGCGGTGCGCTGCCCGGCCAGCTGGGTCACCGCGGCCTCGATGTGGGCTGGCGTGGTCCCGCAGCAGCCGCCCACCAGTGCCGCGCCGGCCTCGGCGAACCGGCCCAGGTACCGGGCGAGGTAGCTGCCGTCCACGCTGAACTCGAAGTCCCGGTCGCCGACCCGGCGCGGCTGCCCGGCGTTGGGCTGCGCGCTGACCGGCAGCGGGCTGTAGGTGACCAGGTCCTCGACCACGGCCAGCATCCGCTGCGGGCCGGTCGTGCAGTTGGCGCCGAGCATGACCACCGGCAGCCGGCCGAGCACCGTGGCCACCTCGCGCGGTGTCTCGCCGCCCAGCGTCCGGCCGTCTTCGGCGAACGTGGCCTGGGCGACCAGCGGCAGCGTGCAGGCCGCGCTGGCCACGGTGACCGCTTCGGCCAGCTCGTCGAGGTAGCCGAACGTTTCCAGCATGATCAGGTCGGCCCCGGCCGTGGCCAGCGCCCGCACCTGCTCGGCCAGCGCCTCGGCCCGTTCGGCCGCACCGACCTGGCGGCGCAGCCGGGCGGTCACCGCGGGCGACACCGAACCCGCCACGTACACCGGGCGGCCGGCCCGGTCCCGGGCGGCCCGGGCGATCCGCACCGCGGCCTGGTTGATCTCCGCGGCCTGGCCGGCGCAGCCGTGCCCGGCCAGCCAGAGCCGGTTCGCGCCGAACGTGTTGGTCTGGATCACGTCCGCGCCCGCCGCCAGGTAGCTGTCGTGGATGGTGCCGACCAGCCCGGGATCGGACAGGCTGACTTCGGGCAGGGCCCGGTCCAGCGCGCAGCCGGCCGCGTGCAGCATGGTGCCCATCGCGCCGTCGCAGACCAGCAGCCGCGTCCCGGCCACCCCGGCGAATCCGGTCATGTCCCATCCCCCATGAACCCCAGTGCGTCCAGGATCTCCAGCGCTATCTGGCTGCTCAGCCGGTCCTGGTAGGAGTCCAGGGACAGGCCGGTGAGCTCCTCGATCCGCCGCACCCGGTAGGCCACCGTGTTCGGGTGCACATGCAGGAACCGGGCCGCGCGCTGCGGGCTGCTGTTCTCCCGCAGGTAGCAGGCGAGGGTGGCCAGGTAGCCGGCGTGCCGGTCGCGGTCCGCCCGGGTCAGCGGGCCGAGCACGTCGTCCGCGAACGAGCGCAGCTCGGCCAGGTCCGGGACCTGCAGCAGCAGCCGGTGAATGCCCAGGTCGCTGAACGCGGTGACGGTGCCCGCCTGGCCCAGGCGGCGCAGCGTGTCCAGGGTGCGCTGCGCTTCCTGGTAGGACCGGGTGATCTCGCGCGGGTCGCGGCACGGCCCGCCGATGCCGATGCTGACCCGGGTCTCCGGGAACAGCTCGGCCAGCCGGGCCAGGCAGGTGCTGGCCAGCCGCCGGGCATCCCGGCCGTCGGCCTGCGCCGTCCCGGCCGCGGTGACCAGCACCACCTCGGCCTCGCGGAGCGAGAGGATCACGTCCGGCGCCCGGGTGGTGAAGAAGTGCTCGATCACGTCACACACCCGCTGCCGCAGCGCGGCCGGGTCCAGCCCGGGCCGCGGCGGCGGCACCTGGAACGCGATGGCCAGCACGTGGTGCTCCCGGCCGGGGTCGTAGCCCAGGTGCGCGGCCCACCGCCTGGTCTCCGCGTCGTCCCGGCCGCGGCCCAGCAGCAGTCCCTCGACCAGGTCGTCGCGGACCTGCCGGGCCGCGGCGGCCACCACGTTCTGCCGGCCCAGGATCACCCCGCAGATGGTGGCCGCGTGCTCGGTCACCAGCAGACGCACATCCTCGGCCGGGTCCGGGCCGGCCGCCGGGTCCATCGTGATCAGGTGGGCCGGCACCTCGTCACCGACCAGCACCGGCGCGACGATGACCGGGGGCATCCCGGCCACGCTGGGCAGCCAGAGCGGCCGGTGGCCCTCCCGGGAGGCGCGCAGCACCTGGGCCAGCCGCGGGCCGGCGATGGCCTCCCCGATCAGCTCGGCCGCCTTACCGGCCGGGACGCCGGGGGATGCGGCCGCCAGCACGTCCATGACCGGGCTGATCACGGCCACCGTCGCGGCCGTCCGGTCGGCGATGAGCTGGGTGACGCTGGCCAGGCCGGCATCCTGCAGGGCCAGGCCGGACAGCTGACGGTAGACCGTGACCAGCTCGCGGAGCACGGAGTTTTCCCGGCCGAGGTCACGCTGACGCGCTGGATTAGCGACAGTTCTCACGACAGCCGGAGGACCTTCCGTCATTATTCTGACGATACGCCTGTCAGGCAGCATTTCCCGGCGTGCTCAGTTCCGCGCGTACCTGCGCTGTCCCGGCTACCAGCGCGCGCAGCTTGGCCCGGGCCACCGCGGCGGGCAGGTGGCGCAGCCCGCAATCCGGGTTGACGACCAGCCGGCTGGCGGGCACCACGTCGAGCGCCCGGCGGATCCGCGCCGCGACCAGGTCCGCCGTCTCCACCTCGGTGCTCTTCACGTCGATCACGCCGAGCCCGACCGTCCGGTCCCACTGGGCGAGCAGTCCCAGGTCGCCGGGCCCCTTGCGGGCGAACTCCAGCACGAGCTGGTCCACCCGCGCGGCCAGCACGGCCGGGAACAGGAAGTCGTAGTGGCCCTCCCACAGCGGCCGGGCGTACCGGTTGCCGTAGCACACGTGCAGCGCCCAGGTGGCCGGCACGCCGTCGGTCACGATGTTGACCGCCTCGATGGCCAGCTCGGCCGCTTCCGGGTAGCCGGCCAGGAACGGCTCGTCGATCTGCAGCAGCCCGGCCCCGGCCGCGGCCAGTTCCCGGGCGGCCGTGTTCAGCCACCGGGCCAGCGCGCGGACCAGGCCGGCCGGGTCCGGATAGGCGTCGTTGCGGATCCGCCGGGACAGCGAGAACGGGCCGGTGAAGGAGAACTTGACCGGCTGGTCGGTCTGCTCCCGGGTGAACGCGTAGTCGGCGGCCAGCCCGGCCCCGCCACGGTCCGCCTCCGGCAGCGGGCGCCGCGCCGTCGCCTGGTAGTAGTCGTAGTAGTCGGTCTTGGCCCGGTCCGCGATGTCCACCCCGGGGATGCGCACCAGCAGGTAGTCGATGTCGTTGTCGCGGCGCAGCTCCCCGTCGGACACGATGTCGATGCCCGCCCGCTCCTGGTCCTTGATGGCCGCCTTGATGGCCACGTTGTGGATCTCGTCCAGGTGCTGCGCGCTGATCCGGTGCTGGTGGTAGTCGTTCTTCACCCGCTGCAGCCATTCCGGCACCGAGTACGAGCCGACCACGGTGGTGGCGAGCAGCATGGTCAGTCCCTGACCTGGGCGGTGAGCGTCTTGACGTGCCCCGCCGGGCGGCTGGCCAGCGGCCCGATCCGGACGTCGAAGCCGCGCCGGTTGCCCGCCACCGCCAGCAGCGGTCCGTTCACCCAGTTGATCACCGAGCCGTCGTACTTGCCGGGGCCGCCGAACCCGGTGTGGTACGCCTCGGGGCCGGTCAGGAACAGGTCATGGCACTGCAGCCGGCCAAACGGGTGCAGCAGCGGCAGCGTGCCGGTGAAGCTGGCCAGCGCGCCGTTGCTGACGTGCATCCGGATATCGCCGCTGCTGCCCAGCAGCGGGCGGAGGATCTCGCCGGACAGCGACGGCGTGACCTGGTAGGCGTCCAGCCCGTCCAGCGGCCGGTAGCGTTCGGCCAGGCGCAGCGCGGCCCAGGTGTCCCGCCACAGCGCCACCGCGTCGCCGGGCCCGGGCAGCGTGCCGGGCGCCGCCTCGGCCAGCAGTTCCGGGCCGAGCCGGAGCAGCCGCTGGATCAGCCCGCCCAGGTCACCGGCGGGCAGGCCGAGCCGGCCAGCCAGCGCGGCCGCGGCGTCGTCAGGCAGGTAGGCGCGCACCTCGACCAGGTACGGCCGGCCCTGGATGCTGGCCACCTCGTCGGTGGGCAGGTTGTCGTAGACGTTGGAGATGTAGACCAGGAACGCCTGGCCGGCCAGGAAGCCCAGGGTGAGCTGGGGCCGGACGGCGTCCAGCACCAGCGCGCTGACCCGGTCGCCGTGCTCCGCCACGGCGCGCCGGGCCCGGTCCAGCACGTGCGGCGAGTAGTCACCCATCAGGTAGTGCAGCCGTCGGTAGTAGTCCCGGCCGTGTGCCCGGTCCAGCTCGGCGAACACGTCCAGCCAGGTCCGGGCCTGGTTGCCGTTGCCCACGCCCAGTTCGACCACGTACAGCTTCTCGGGCAGCGCGTGCCGGGCGGCCAGGTCGTCCCACACCCGGAACAGCTCCAGGATCAGCTCCCGGACCATGCCGGTGTCCCGGGCTTCGCTGCGCCCGCCGGGCAGCGCCTGCTCGTACTCCCGGCCCGCCGCCTGCTCCCAGAGCCGCAGCGCCTGCCAGTACAGCGCGTTGAACTGCCAGATGCAGCTCTCGCGGGCGGGCCGCCACGGCTCCAGCACGGTCCGGGCCGGGTCGTCCGGGCCGGCCAGCGCCGTCTTGACCGCAGCCGCCACGTCGTGGCCCGGGCAGCGGCGCAAGTCGATGGCCAGTTCCACCGCCGGGGACTCGGCCAGAATGGGCCTGGCCTGCACCGGCGGGCAGAAGTTGTGCCGGTACTGGATCCAGTCGCACACCACCCGGAGCCGGGCCAGGTCGGCGGGGGCGTCCCCGAGCGCGGCGAACAGCGGGCCGAGCGCGGCCGGCACGTCGACCGGGTCCGGCCCGCGCAGCTTGCCCACCGGGCGGATGTCAATGTGCATGGGCCAGCCCGGCCTGATCGAGGATCTCCGGCACGCCGTGCTCGAAGCCCGGCGCCATCAGGTGAATGCCGCGCACCCCGGGCAGCTGGAGCAGCTGCTGGATGGTGTCCGCGCAGATCCGCAGCCCTTCCGCGGCGACCTGGCCGGCCGGCACGCCGCGCAGCCGCCGGGCCAGCGCGGCCGGGATCTGCACCCCGGGCAGGCTGGCCGCCAGGTGCTCCAGTGCCCGGATCGAGCGCACCGGCCCGACCCCGGCCAGGATTGCGCACCGCTGGTCCAGGCCCAGATCCCGGACCTCGCGCAGCCACCGGGCGAACTGCGGCACGTCGAACACGTACTGGGTCTGCACGAACTCCACGCCTGCCGCGACCTTCCGGGCGAGCCGCGCGGCCGGGGCGGCCGGGTTCTCCACCGCGCCGATCAGCCAGTCCGGCGCGGCGGCCAGCCGCCCGCCGGACAGCAGCCGCGCGTGGTCGCGCATGTCCCGGGCGGCCCCGGCGAGCTGCACGCTGTCCAGGTCGAACACCGGCCGGGCCTGCGGGTGGTCGCCGGACCGCGGGTGGTCGCCGGTCATCAGCAGCACGTTGCGGATGCCCAGCGCGGCCGCGCCGAGCAGGTCGGACTGCAGCGCGATCCGGTTGCGGTCCCGGCAGGTGAGCTGCATGACCGGCTCCACCCCCGCGGCCAGTACCAGCACGCTGCCCGCCAGGCTGCACATCCGGACCGACGCACGCTGGTTGTCGGTCACGTTGACCGCGTCCACCCAGCCGCGCAGCGGCCCGGCCTTGGCGCTGATCGCGGCCGGGTCGGCGCCGCGCGGCGCCCCGATCTCCGCGGTGACCACCACCTGGCCTGACGCCAGCCGGCTCCGCAGTGCGTCCGGCATGGCCCGAGTGTCCCCCGGCGGGCGTCACAAAGACACCAGGCCGCAGCACAAGCTTCCTGGTCACCCGTTTGTGACTAGCCACAATCTCCGCGGGGTTCGGGGCTGAGCATGTCGTCGCGGAAGCCGGCCGCCAGCGCGCGCAGGGCCGCGTCCAGGTAGACGGTGAGGTCGGCGTCGGCGTGCACCGTCCACCGGTCGTACGCGGCCCGGCAGGCGGCCAGCGTGGCCCGGCCCACGGCCAGCGGGTACAGCGAGTCGGCGGGCTGCCCGGCCCGCCGGGCCACGAACTCGGCCACCGCCCGCTCCCACGCGTCGTAGTGCACGGCGGCGCTGGCCACCAGGCCGGGCACCGACCCGATCAGGGACATCCGGGCACGCAGTTCCGGCACGTCCTCGGCCCGGTAGTGGTTGGCCGCCAGCACGGCCCGGCGCACCGCCTCCATGACCGGCAGGTCGCCGGGCATCCCGGCCAGCAGGCGGCGGATCGTGGCCACCTCGGTGTCGAACGTGCCCCACAGCACCCCGGCCTTGGAGTCGAAGTAGCGGAAGAACGCCCGCCGGCTCACCCCGGCCCCGGCCGCGATCTGGTCCACGGTGGTCTCCTCGAAGCCCTGCTCGGTGAACAGCCGCAGGGCGATGAGCTCCAGTTCGCGCGCGCTGGTCCGCGGCGGCCGGCCGCGGCGGGCTGGGCCGTGGGTCACGTCGGTGGTCATCGGACGGGATCTTCCTGCCGGGTATTGCCTGCGTGCAGGCCGGTCGTTTAGCCTGCCGATATTCGTCACAGTGTGACGAATATCGGCGACCAGCACCAGACCCCGAGGAGCTGACATGGCTGACAAACCCGCTGCCGAGCTGGCCAGCGACACCAGCGAGGACGTCGTGGCCGAGGAAGTGCTGGTCGAGGAGGTCTCGATCGATGGCATGTGCGGTGTCTACTGAGTTCGATCTAGACGCGGCATGGCAGCTGGCCCCGCAGGTCCGGGTGCGGCCGGAGCGGTTCGGCGCGCTGCTCTATCACTTCGGCACCCGGCAGCTCTCGTTCCTGAAGAGCCCTGCCCTGCTCACCGTGGTCCGCGGGCTGGCCGCGCAGCCCACCGCCCGGGCCGCCTGCCAGGCGGCCGACGTACCGGACGCCCAGCTGCCCAGCTACCGGCGGGCGCTGGCCACGCTGGCCGACGCGCAGATGATCTCGCGAAGGGGGCCAGTATGACGGCGATCCCCCTCCCGCTGGTCGAGCAGTTCAGTCACGGGCTGGATGCGCCGATCTGCCTGACCTGGGAGCTGACCTACGCGTGCAACCTGTCCTGCGTGCACTGCCTGTCCAGCTCGGGACGGCGGGACCCGGGCGAGCTGAGCACCGCGGAGTGCCAGGCCGTCATCGACGAACTGCAGCGCATGCAGGTGTTCTACGTGAACATCGGCGGCGGTGAGCCGACCGTCCGGCCGGACTTCTGGGACCTGCTCGACTACGCCACCGGGCACGACGTCGGGGTCAAGTTCTCCACCAACGGGGTCCGGATCACCCCGGCCATCGCCCGGCGGCTGGCCGGGCATGACTACGTGGACGTGCAGATCTCCCTCGACGGCGCCACGGCCGCCGTGAACGACGCGGTGCGCGGCCCCGGGTCGTACGCGGTCGCACTGCGGGCCATCCGGCACCTGGCCGACGCCGGGTTCACCGGCTTCAAGATCTCGGTCGTGATGACCCGGCACAACGTCGGCCAGCTCGACCAGTTCCAGGCGCTGGCTGACTCGTTCGGCGCGCAGCTCCGGCTCACCCGGCTGCGCCCGTCCGGCCGCGGCGCCGATGTGTGGCACGACCTGCACCTGACCGCGGGCCAGCAGCGGCAGCTCTACGACTGGCTGGTGGCGCACGGCGACGGCGTGCTCACCGGGGACTCGTTCTTCCATCTGAGCGGGTACGGCGCTGCCCTGCCCGGGCTGAACCTGTGCGGCGCGGGCCGGGTGGTCTGCCTGATCGACCCGGTCGGCGACGTGTACGCCTGCCCGTTCGCCATCCACCCGGCGTTCCTGGCCGGCAACGTCCGTGACCCGGGCGGCTTCACCCGGCTGTGGCGGGAGTCCGGGTTGTTCGCCGGGCTGCGCCAGCCCCAGTCCGGCGGGGCGTGCGAGTCGTGCGCGGCCTACCGGGAGTGCCGCGGCGGCTGCATGGCGGCCAAGTTCTTCACCGGGCTGCCGCTGGACGGCCCGGACCCGGAGTGTGTGCACGGGCACGGCCAGCGCGCGCTGGCCACCGCGGGCACCGCGGTCGCGCCGCGGCCGGCCGGTGACCACTCGCACCGGACGTCGCCCCGCCGCCCGGTGCCGATCAGCCTGAGCACTAGGCGACCGGACCACACCCAGCCGCCGGTCTCCGCCTGTAACCCGGACCCCTTGGCCGGTTTCGCAGCACCGGGACGCTGAGGTGCGGCTCGCCGACCTGTCCTGGCCGGAGATTGGCCAGCGGGCCGCGGCCGGCGCCGTGCTGGCCGTGCCGGTCGGCGCCACCGAGCAGCACGGCCCGCACCTGCCGCTGTCCACCGACACCGACATCGCGGTGGCGTTGTGCGACCGGCTGGCCGCGGCCCGGCCGGACGTGCTGGTCGCCCCGCCGGTCAGCGTCGGGTCCAGCGGCGAGCACGCGGGCTTCGCGGGCACGCTGTCCATCGGGCAGGGCGCGCTGGAACTGCTCCTGGTC
Source organism: Streptosporangiaceae bacterium (assembly GCA_036567525.1). Lineage (GTDB taxonomy): Bacteria > Actinomycetota > Actinomycetes > Streptosporangiales > Streptosporangiaceae > RYN-230. Next base: position 9,765 of record DATCUG010000590.1, read on the forward strand.
GAGCTGGGCCGGTCGGCCACGCTGACGTTCGGCCGCCTGGTGCTGGTGTCCGCGCACGGCGGTAACGCGGCGCCGGTGGCCCGGGCGGTGGCCGAACTGGCGGATGAATCCCGGAAGGTGCTGCTGTTCCAGCCGCGCTGGGACGGCGACCCGCACGCCGGCCACCCGGAGACGTCGATCATGCTGCACCTGCACCCGGCCCGGGTGCACATGGACCGGGCGGTGCCCGGGGACACCCGCCCCCTCGGCGAGATCTGGCCGCAGCTGCGCACCGGCGGGGTCCGCGCGGTCAGCGAGACCGGCATCCTGGGCGACCCCACCGGCGCCACCGCCGAGGCGGGCCGCGAGCTGTTCGACGGGCTAGCCGCCGAGCTGATCCAGGTAGTGGGAGCGTGGCATGCCCCGGTGCTAGCCCGGGGGGACGACCCCCCGGAACCCCCCGATCGCCGCTCCGCGGCGCG
>DATCUG010000591.1:0-9101 GCA_036567525.1 Streptosporangiaceae bacterium
AGCCCGGGCAGCAGGCGCTGGCCCGCGTCCAGCAGCCCGGCCAGCCCGGCCGCGGTGGTAGCGGTGTCGGTGCGGTCGGCCACGTCCTCGGCGGTCGGGCCGAGCAGCACGTTCCCGTACACGGTCGGCGCGACCAGCACGCCCTTGGTCCGCGCGGTCGGCACCGGCAGCAGGATGGCCGACAGCAGCGGCCGGGCCAGCTTGTCGAACACGATCAGCTCGCCGCGCCGCGGCGTGATGGTGAACGAGTCACCGCCTAGCATCCGGTCGATCTGGTCGCTGTACAGGCCGGCCGCGTTGATCAGCCAGCGGCAGTGCAGCGGGCCGCGCGAGGTGCGCACCTCGTGCTGCTCCGGGCCGGGCCGCACATCCAGCACCTGGGTGCGCAGCAGCAGCCGCACGCCGGCCCGGACCGCCTCGGTGGCGTAGGCCAGCGTGGTCGTCCACGGGCAGATGATGCTCTCCCCCGGGATCAGCAGGCCGGCCCGGGCGCCCGGGCCGAGATGCGGTTCGGCCTGGTAGAGCTCGGCACTGGTGCGGGACCGCACGTCGGTGACGCCGTTGCGCCGGGCCTTGTCCGCGATGCCGGGCAGCGCCGCCTCCTGCTCCGCGGTCCAGGCGACCAGCAGCGCGCCGGTCGGCTCCACCGGGATGCCGGCCTGCCGGGCGTACTCCCCCAGCAGCAGGCTGCCCCGGCGCAGCAGGCGGCTCTCCAGGCTGCCCGGCTCGGAGTCGAACCCGGTATGCAGGATGGCCGTGTTGGCCTTGCTGGTCCCGGTGCCGACATCGTTGGCTGCGTCCACCAGCAGGCAGCTCAGCTCGCAGGCGGCCAGCGTCCGGGCGATCGCGGTGCCGACCACACCGGCCCCGATGATGAGCACGTCAGCTACGCCGTCCGGCCCCGGGGCGCCGCTGCCTGCCGTGCTCACGCTGTCCTCCTTACCGTGCCCAGGCTGATGTACCCGGTCCCCTGCCTCACTCCGCAGGCCAGGCGGGCAGCGCGGCGTGCAACGACGAGTCGAACGCGGCTAGTCGTTCGGCGGCCTGATCGCTGGAGATGGACGGGTCGATGGTCGCTTCCACCGGTAGCTGGCCGACCGCCTCAGCCAGCGTGCCTGCCGCGCCGGTGCCGAGCCGGGCCAGTGCCGCGGCACCCAGCGCGGTCGCGTCGGCCGCGGCGCACACCTGCACCGGCACCTGGAGCAGGTCGGCCTGGGCCTGCATGAGCAGCCGGGACCTGGTCAGCCCGCCGTCCGTGCGGAGCACCCGCAGTGGTGCGCCGCGATCCGCGGCCGCGGCCCGGGCCAGCAGCGCGACCGACGCGGCGATGCCTTCGGCCACCGCCCGGGCCAGGTGGCCGCGGGTGGTGCCGAGGCCCAGGCCGAGGAACGCGCCGCGGGCGTCCGGCCGCCAGTGCGGTGCGCCCAGCCCGGCCAGCGCGGGCAGGAACGTGACGCCGCCGGTGTCCGGCACGCTGCCGCCGACCGCGTCCAGGCTGGCCGCGCCATCGAGCAGGCCCAGCTCGGTCAGCCAGCGCACCGCGGCGCCCGCCGTGTACACCTGCCCGTCCAGGCAGTAGGCCGTGTCCCCGGGCAGCTGCCAGGCCACCGAGGCGGACAGGCCGTGTCCCGAGCGCACCGCCGTCGTCCCGGTGGTGACCAGCAGGAACGCACCCGTCCCGTAGGTGCATTTGGCCTCGCCCGGGGCGAGGCAGCCCTCGGCCAGCAGTGCCGCCTGCTGGTCCACGGCCAGGCCGGCCACCGGGATCGGGCGGCCGAACGCGGCCGTCTCGCCGGTCACCCCGGCACAGCCGGCCACCGTGGGCAGCCCGGCCGGGTCCAGGCCGAACGCCGCGCACGCGGCCGGCGACCAGGCCACCGTGTCCAGGTCGAGCAGCAGGGTCCGGGACGCCGTGGTGGCGTCGGTCAGGTACCCGGCGCCGAGCCGGGCCAGCAGCCAGCTGTCGGTGGTGGTGACCACACCGTCGCGGGTCAGGTTCTCCCGCAGCCAGGTCATCTTGGGCGCGGCGAAGTACGGGTCGAGCGGCAGCCCGGTGATCGCGGTCAGGTCGCCCGCCTGGCTGGCCAGCCGGGCGCACACCCCGGCCGACCGGCGGTCCTGCCAGACGATGGCCGGGGTCAGCGGCTGCCCGGTGCGCCGGTCCCAGGCCAGCACGGTCTCGCCCTGGTTGGCCAGGGCCAGCGCGTGCGCCGGGGCCCGGGCGGTGGCCAGCGCGGTCTGGCCGGCCGCCAGCACCGACTCGAGCAGCTCGGCCGGGTCCTGCTCGACGCCGCCGCCGGGCAGGCTGCGCGGGTGGACCGGCACCTCGGCGGCGCCGAGCACGTCGCCGCCGGGGGCGACAAGCAGTGCCTTGGTCGCCGAGGTGCCCTGGTCGATGGCGAGGATGTTCACCCGGCGGCCGGCGCGCCTTCCCCGCCCGGCCCGGCGGCACCGGGCTCGCCGGCCAGCGCGGCCGCCCCGTGCGCGCCCTCCTCGCGGCGCATCGCAGCCGGCTCCAGCAGCCACTGGCCCGCGTAGAAGAGCACGCCCAGGCCGAGCGAACCGAGCACGTAGTACTGGGCGTCGCGGAATTCGCTCGGCCCGATCAGCACGATCAGCTCATAGGCGATCCAGATCAGCGCGCCCGCGACGACCGGGATCTCCCAGCGGCCCAGCGAGAAGTGGCCCCGCTCGCCGCGGCGCCGCCGCGCGGTGAACAGGTAGAGCAGTACGGTCGAGCCGTACAGCAGGGCGGGCATGATGGTGGACGCGCTGAACAGGGTGATCAGCGCGGCGGTGTGCGTGCGCAGCACCAGCGTGATGGCGGCGCCGAGCACGGCGGCCAGCACGGTGGCCCAGGTCGGGCCGCCGGTGGCCCGGGGCACCTGACGCCACAGCTGGTAGCCGGGCAGCCGCTTGTCCCGGGACATGGACCAGATCAGCCGGCCGTTGGTGACCATGATGACCAGGCCGCAGGCGAAGATCGAGATGCAGACGAAGATGAGGAAGATCTTCTGCACCGCGCTGCCCAGCACGTCCTGGACGATCAGGGCGACCGGCGCGCTGCTGGCCGACACGGCCTTGATGTTGCTGATCGAGTAGCTGAGCGCGATCAGGAACGCGAAGCCGACCACGCCGGACAGCAGCACGGCCCGGACCATCGCCCGCGGGATGGTGCGGTGCGGCTCGAACGTTTCCTCGGCCAGGTTGCTGGCCGACTCGAAGCCGACGATGGTGTACGCGCCGAGCAGGGTGGCCAGCATGAACGGGCCGAGCCAGTTGAAGTAGCCGGGCTGCGGCACGACCCCGGTGGACACCAGGTTGGACCAGTGCCCCAGCGACCGGATCGCGGCCACGATGACCAGCAGCACGGTCAGCCCGACGATGCCGATGACCTCGGTGGCCACCGCGGTGTTGTTCACCCGGGTGGTGGCGCGGGTGGACGCGATGATCAGCGCGGCCTGCAGGGCCAGCACGACCAGGGTTTCCAGCGCCGCGCTGGTCGGCGTGTACGTCTCGCCGATCAGCGGCTGGAATGCCACCTGGACCAGGCCGTAGTCCACCGACACGGTGACGATGGTGAGGAACGCGAACGACATCCAGCCCAGCCACCAGCCGACGTGCACGTTGGCCAGCCGGGAGGCCCACTGGTAGGAGTAGCCGGACAGTGGCACCCGGGCGGCCAGCGCGCCGTAGACCAGCGCCACCAGGGCCTGGCCGGCCACCACGATCAGCCAGCTCCAGATGCTCCGCGGGCCGCCGGTGACCAGCGCGAACGCGAACGTGGTGAAGATCCCGGTGGTGATCGAGATGAACGAGAACGCCACCGCGAACGATTCGAAGTTGTGCAGCGAACGGACGAACTGCTGCCGGTAGCCGTACCGGCCGAGCTGGGCGTCGTCGTCGTGCTGGGTGACAGTGGCCACCGGCCTCACATCCCTTGCTGTTGATCAGCGCTGGCTAGGCGCAGCTCGGCGCCGGCCGCTTCGAGGGCCTGGCAGGCACCCGGGTCGGCCGCGTCGTCGGTGAGGACCGCGGTGACGCGGTCCAGCGGGCAGACCCGGTGCACGGCGATGGCCCCGAGCTTGCTGGAGTCGGCCAGCACGTAGCAGGCCGCGGTGTGCGCGATGATGGTGCGCCGCACCACCACCTCGGCCGGGTAGTAGTCGGTCAGGCCGGCCTCCGGGTGGACGCCGCCGGAGCCGAGGAACGCCCGGTCGGCGTAGAACTCTGCGAAGAACGCCTCGGCGGTGGCGCCGGAGCAGGCCGCGTCGCCGCCGCGGACCTGGCCGCCGGACAGCATGACCTCGACGTGCTCCCGGCCGGACAGCTCCAGCGCGGCCGGCACCGAGTTGGTCAGCACCCGGCCGTGGAACGCGGCCGGCAGTGCCCTCGCCACTTCCAGCGCGGTGGTGCCGACGTCGATGATGATCGTCTCGCCTGGTTCGGCCAGCGCGGCGGCGAGCTGGGCGATGGCGCGTTTGGCCTGGATGTGCCGGGTGCTGCGGGCCGCGAACGTGCCCTCGCTGGACCGCCCGGCGGGCTCGGTCGCGCCGCCGTAGACCCGGTCCAGCAGGCCCTTGCGCTGCAGGTCCCGCAGGTCACGGCGGATGGTCTCGACCGACACGTCGAACTCGCGGGCCAGGTCGTCGGCGGCCACCGCGCTGCGCTGCCGGACCTCGGCGAGGATCGCCTGGCGGCGCTGGGTAGGCAGCATTCCGGGCCTCGGTTCGGTGCAGGTACGCGGCGGGGTTCGGCGTCCGGTTGGGTGCTCGGTTCGGTGCTTGGTTCGGCGCCGGCCCGGAGCTTGGTTCGGGGCCGGCCCCGGATCATGTGAGCTGGGCCACTATGACCGTTGTTGACTGATCTTGCGGTGATCTTGCCCGGTTGTCAAGACTTCCCGCCCGCTTCTGCCAGGTTCCCACGCTCAGGCGCCGCCGCCCCGCGACCGCCGTTCGTGATCAACCGTTTGGTGTCGCCAGAGCTGCAGCAATCGGTTGATCACGGCTCACGGGGCGGTGATACGCAGCGGGCCCCGGCCGGATGGCTGGGGCCCGCTGGAATGAGCTGGGTCTTGGTTACTTCACGGTGTTGGTGTTGATCTGGTCGAAGTCGCCGACGCCGTTGGTGAGCCCGCCGCCGCCGGACCACTGCCACATCACCGCGTGCACGCTGGACCCGGTCACCCCGCCGAAGAAGTGCGCGCAGGTCGAGGTGCCCGGCACGCACCACCCGATCGGCGGCGGGTTGATGTTCCTGGTGCCGGTGCTGTACGTCCACTCGTCCAGGTTCGGGATGGACGAGGCGCTGCCGGTGCCGAAGATCGAGCTCCAGATCAGCGGGGAGGAGTACACGCCGGGGGTGTAGGACGAGTGCGCGGTCAGGTAGTTCGCGTAGCCGTCCAGGTCGGCCCGGTCCAGGGCCGCGGGCACCCCAGCCGTCCTGACCCGGCCGCTGCAGGTCGAGGTGTACACGTTGTTCCAGCCGTTGTCCGGGGCGGGCGTGTAGTTGGGCGCGTTGCCGGGCAGTTCGATGTCCATCCAGACCACCTTGTAGGTGACGTTCAGGCCGCCGATGGCGCGCAGCGTCTTAGCCGCCTGGGCCGCGCCCCAGGAGGACGCCTCGGACGTGGTCCCGTTGTAGTGCGGGTCCACGCCGGGCCCGGCCATGAACCAGTAGACGCCGGTGCCGATGCCCTTGTGGTACGTGGTGTAGTTCGTGTTCGCGGCCCGGCTGTCCTGCGACGACCAGACCAGCACACCACCGCAGCCGGACCAGCGGGCCCAGTTGCCGGCCATCCCGATGTAGCCGCCGTACGGTGGCCGGCCGCTGACCGCGGGCTCCCGGTACGGCGCCTGAGTGGTGATCGGGATGGTCGCGCTGTCCGTCCCGTACCAGAAACCGGCCGCGTTCGGGTTGTCCGGCCGCGCCGCGCCCAGCCGGGCGCTGTCCGCCGCCGGGGAGGTAGCCGGGCCGATGGCACACCCGGCCAGCAGCACGGCGAGCGCGGGCAGGGCCAGCAGGGCGCGGCCGGAACGGCAGCAGGTGAGGCGGGGGCGCTTCATCGGGGTCCTTCCGGCAGGCCTGGGGGTAGGCAGGCGGAGCCGCACTGGGGAGGCCCGGCGGTGGAAGCACCTACCGGCCATAAGCTGATCTTTGGTGAATTATCACCACATTACATAGCTCTCACCGCATTGCTACCCCGGTCGGCTGAACTGGGAGATCGCGCCGGCAGGCCGGTGCCCCGGGTACGGCGGGTGACCGGTGTGCGAGTTACCGCAACGGGTTCCAGCCAGGCCGATAGCCTAGTTTCGTTAGTACCGAAGTTCCGCTGTCCGCGCATTCGCGGGGGTTCCGTCATGCACTTATTCGAATGTGAAGTGACGTTCCGGGCCGAGCCGGCCACTGTCTGGCGGATCTGGACCGATGTGGCCCGCTGGCCGGAGTGGGATGCCAGTAAAGAGATCGCCCAGATGGACGGGGAGTTCCAGGCCGGCACCAGCGGCTGGGTAAAGAAGCACAACGCGCTGGGCGGCACGTTCACGATCACCGAGGTGGAGCCCGGCCGGCGCTGGATCAGCGAGAGCCCGCTGCCGCTGGGCCGGGTGATCTTCGGCCACATCGTCGAGCCGGTGGCTGGCGGCCGGGTCCGGGTGGCCAAGAGCGTCGAGGTGGAAGGCGGGTCGGCTGGGCTGTTCCGGGTGCTGGCCGCGCCGCGGATGCGCCGGGACATCGACGCCTCGCTGGCCGCGCTGCAGCAGCGGGCCCAAGCCGAGGAAGCCGGGCAGGCGCGGGCTGAGCCGGGGCGGGCCGCGCCGGAGCCGGCTGAGGCCGAGCCGCAGCGGCGGGCCGGGCCGCCCCGCCGCACACCCCATGTTGCTTAACGGCCACATAGTGAATAATGCCCTTTACGCTGGCTCAGCGCCGTCCGGAGTAACTCGTACCTCAGTGCCGTCCGGGGTAACAGGGAGGCTGCCATGGACCATCAGGTGAAGTACCTACTGCAAGAGTCCGAGCTTCCCCGGCAGTGGTACAACGTGATCGCGGACCTGCCGTCGCCCCCGCCGCCGCCGCTGCACCCGGGCACCCGGGAGCCGGTCGGCCCGGACGATCTGGCCCCGCTGTTCCCGGCCGCGCTGATCGGCCAGGAAGTGTCCCCCGAGCGGCACATCCCGATCCCGGAAGACGTGCTCGACGTGTACCGGCTGTGGCGGCCCACCCCCCTGCTGCGGGCCCGGCGGCTGGAGAAGGATCTCGGCACCCCGGCCCGGATCTACTACAAGTACGAGGGCGGCAGCCCGGCCGGCTCGCACAAGCCGAATACGGCCGTGCCGCAGGCCTACTACAACGCGGCCGAGGGGGTAACCCGGCTGACCACCGAGACCGGGGCCGGCCAGTGGGGCAGCGCGCTCGCGTTCGCGGCGGCCGCGTTCGGCCTGCAGTGTGAGGTCTGGCAGGTGCGGGCGTCCTACGACCAGAAGCCGTACCGCCGGCTGCTGATGGAGACGTACGGCGCCACCGTGCACCCGAGCCCGTCCGACGTGACCACGTCCGGCAAGGCGGTGCTGGCCGCCGACCCGGACTCGCCGGGCAGTCTGGGCATCGCGATCAGCGAGGCGGTCGAGGTGGCCGCTGGGGACCCGGCCGCCCGGTACGCGCTGGGCAGCGTGCTCAACCATGTGCTGCTGCACCAGACGGTCATCGGCGAAGAGGCGGTCAAGCAGATGGCACTGGCCGGCGACACGCCGGACCTGATCATCGGCTGCACCGGCGGCGGGTCCAACTTCTCCGGGCTGGTGTTCCCGTTCCTGCGGGAGAAGCTGGCCGGCCGGATGAACCCGGTGCTGCGCGCGGTCGAGCCGGCCGCCTGCCCGTCGTTCACCCGCGGTGTCTACGCGTACGACTTCGGGGACACTGCCGGGTTCACCCCGCTGCTCAAGATGCACACGCTGGGCCACGACTTCGTGCCCGACCCGATCCACGCCGGCGGGCTGCGCTACCACGGCATGTCGCCGCTGCTGTCGCACATGTACGAGCTGGGCCTGTTCGAGGCGGTGGCCAAGCCGCAGTCCGACTGCTTCGCGGCCGGCCTGCGGTTCGCCCGGACCGAGGGCATCGTGCCGGCTCCGGAACCGACGCACGCGCTGGCCTCGTGTATCGAGGAGGCGCTGCGCTGCAAGGAGACCGGTGAGGAGAAGGTCATCCTGACCGCGCTGTGCGGCCATGGCCTGCTCGACCTGTCCGCCTATGAGAGCTACCTGGCGGGCCGGGTCACCGACTTCGACCTGCCGGCGGCCACCCTGGAGAGCGCGCTCAGCGGCCTGCCCGCCGGGGTCTGACCCGGCTCACTGCTTGCCCAGCCGGCCGAACGCCCACAGCAGGCCCGCGGTCGTCTCCGTGTCGACGTTCCGCGCGGTCAGGCCGAACCCCTGGACCAGCCCATGTACGCTGCGCGCCGCGGCCACGAGCTGCGGGACCGAGGCTGGCTGACCCAGCGGGGCGGTGGCCAGCTGGGCCAGCACGGCGATCCGCGGGTTGCCGGCCCGGGCCTGCCGGGCCGCGGCCGCCACGAAGCGGCGGAAGGCCGGCAGGTCGAACTCGGCCGCCTGGGACTGCACGACCACGGCGGCGGCACCCGCGTCGGCACTGGCCAGCCCGCACCTGAGGTAAGCCTCGGTCAGGTTCTCGCTCTCGCGCTTGGCGCAGGTACTGCCCGTGACGAGCGTCAGATCGCGGGCCGGGGCCAGGATCGGCAGCAGCCCGCGCGCCCGGGCCAGCGCACTGAACCGCCGCATGTAAGCCTGCGGCTGCTGCTGCTCATAGCGTGGGGTGGCGGGCCACTTCTCGATGTCGTACAGCACGGCGTGCACGCTGTGCGGCAGCCGGCTCTCGGCCAGGTCGCGGACGAACTGGTGGTAGCTGGTGTAGATGAGCGTGTGCTTGACCGTGCCGGCCAGCGCCGGGGCCTGGGTTGGCGCGCTGGCCGGCGTGGCCAGGAAGGTCATCCGGCCCGCGAAAGTCTCCGCCAGCTCGCCGTGCTCGGCCAGCACCGAGTGCAGGATGGACGACTTCAGCACCATGATCGGGGCCGGCGGGCCGGT
>DATCUG010000592.1:0-4781 GCA_036567525.1 Streptosporangiaceae bacterium
GGGCGCCCGCCGCCCACCAGGAGCAGGCGGCCCGGCTGGCCGCCGCCTGGGACCAGGCCGTGACCCGCGCCTACACCCTCGGCCACCAGCCCCACCCGGCCCAGTCCGAGGTGATCGGGGTGGTCAACGAGGTCAGCGGGCCGCGCGACGTGGTGCTGTGCGCCGCCGGGTCGATGCCCGGCGACCTGCACAAACTGTGGCGCACCCGGGACGCCAAGGGCTACCACGTGGAGTACGGCTACTCGTGCATGGGCTACGAGATCGCCGGCGGGCTGGGCGCCAAGCTGGCCGCGCCGGACCGCGACGTGTACGTCATGGTCGGCGACGGGTCCTACCTGATGATGGCGACCGAGCTGGTCACCGCGGTGGCCGAGCGCGTCAAGCTCATCGTGGTCCTGGTGCAGAACCACGGCTTCGCCTCGATCGGGGCGCTGTCCGAGACGGTCGGCGCGCCGCGGTTCGGCACCTGGTACCGGTACCGCGACCCGGGCACCGGGCGGCTGGACGGCGGCGTGCTGCCGGTCGACCTGGCCGCCAACGCGGCCAGCCTGGGCGTGCAGGTGCACCGCGCCGGGGATATCGCCGAGTTCCGCGACCTGCTGCGCCAGGCCCGGGACAGCCCGCACCCGGGCCCGGTGCTGGTGCAGATCGAAACCGACCCGCTGATCGGTGCGCCGTCCAGCGAGGCGTGGTGGGACGTGCCGGTGGCCGAGGTGTCCGGGCTGGACAGCACCCAGCAGGCCCGGAAGGCGTACCAGGCGGCCAAGGCCGGCCAGCGCCAGTTCCTGGCGCCACCCCCCGTGCCCGAACAGCCAGTGCCGCCGCGACAGGAAGGGAGCCGATGATGCCAGCTGTCCCCGAGCCGGCCGCCGCGCCGCCGGTGGCCGCCAACCTGTGCCTGGGCAGCGCTCCCGACTCGTGGGGCGTGTGGTTCCCGGCCGACGACCGCCAGGTGCCGTACCCCCGGTTCCTGGACGAGCTGGTCACCGCGGGATACGAATGGTTCGAGCTGGGCCCGTACGGCTACCTGCCCACCGACCCGGCCCGGCTGGCCGCCGAGACCGCCCAGCGCGGGCTGCGGGTATCCGGCGGCACCGTGTTCGGCGCGCTGCACCGCCCGGACGGGTGGCCCGCCATGCTGGCCGCCACCCGCCAGGTGGCCGAGCTGACCGCCGCGGCCGGCGCGCACCACCTGGTGTTCATCCCCCCGCTGTTCCGCGACGAGAAGACCGGCGCGTACACCGAGCCGGCCCAGCTTGACGCCGGGCAATGGGCCACGCTGACCGCCGCGGCCAGCGAACTGGGCCACATTCTGCTGAACGACTACAACGTGCGGCTGTGCCTGCATCCGCACGCGGACACCCACATCCAGACGCAACCCGAGATCGAGCGGTTCCTGGACGGCACCGACCCGGAGCAGGTTTGGCTGTGCCTGGATACCGGGCACGTGGCCTACGGCGGCGGCGACCCGGTCAGCCTGATCCGGCGCTACGGCGACCGGGTCGGCTACGTGCACATCAAGCAGATGGATCCCGCTGTGCTGGCCCAGGTCCGCGCCGAGGACCTGTCGTTCGGCGAAGCGGTCCAGCGGGGCGTGTGCGTGGCGCCGCCGGCCGGGGTGCCCGACCCGGCCGCGGTGATCGGTGAGCTGGCCGGGCTGGGCGCGCCGCTGTTCGTGATCGTGGAACAGGACCTGTACCCGTGCGATCCCGGCGTGCCGCTGCCCATCGCCACCCAGACCCGGGCCTACCTGAACGGCTGCGGCCTGGCCGTGCCGCCGGGGCTGCGCCGATGACCGTCCGGGTCGGCATCGTCGGGGCCGGCCTGATCGGCCAGGACCACGCCCGCCGGCTGAGCCGCGCGCTGGCCGGCGCCCAGGTGACCGCGGTGGCGGACGCCGACCCGGCCCGCGCTGAGCTGGTCGCCCGGTCGGTGCCCGGCGCGCAGCCGCTGCGCACCGGCCACGACGTGATCGGCGCCGCCACGGTGGACGCGGTCCTGGTCACCTCGTCCGGCCCGAGCCATGAGGAATTCGTGCTGGCCGCGATCGGCGCGGGGAAGCCGGTGTTCTGCGAGAAGCCGCTGGCGCCCACCCCGGAGGCGTGCCTGCGGATCGTCGAGGCGGAGCTGGCGGCGGGCCGCCGCCTGGTCCAGGTCGGCTTCATGCGCCGCTACGACCACGGTTACCGGGCGATGAAACGGGCCGTCGACGACGGGCTGATCGGTACCCCGCTGCTGGCTCACTGCGTGCACCGCAACGCGGCATCGCCGCCCACCTACACCAGCGACATGCCGTTCACCGACTCGGCCGTGCACGAGATGGACATCGTCCGGTGGCTGCTGGCGGACGAGGTGACCGCGCTGTCCGTGGTGGCCGCCCGGCGCAGCAGCCACGCGCCGGCCCAGCTGCAGGACCCGCAGCTGCTGCTGATGGAGACCGCGGCCGGCGTGCACATCGACGTCGAGCTGTTCGTCAACTGCCAGTACGGCTACGACGTCCGCTGCGAGCTGGTCGGCGAGACCGGCACGGTGTCGCTGCCGCTGCCCTCCGGCCCGGAGCTGCGCCGCGGCGGGCGGGCCGGCGTGCCGGTGCCCGCCGGCTGGCGGGACCGGTTCGCCCAGGCTTACGACGACGAGCTGCAGGACTGGGTGGACTCGGTGCGGCGCGGGCAGGCCACCGGGCCGTCATCGTGGGACGGCTACGCGGCGGCCGAGATGGCCCAGGCGGCGCTCACCGCGCTCAGCTCCGGCCAGCGCACCCCGGTGCTGATGAAAGGACGGCCGGACTTCTACGCCTGACCGGGGCCCGGCCCGGTCAGTTCCGGGTCTCGGCCAGGTAGCCGCGGATGATCGAGCCGAAGTCCGGGTCCGGGAGCAAGCCGAGGCGGGCCGCCCGCTCGGTCTCGAACCGGGCCGGCCAGCCGGTCACGATGCGGGTCACCGCCGGGTCAGGCACCCAGTCGATGAGCTTGGTCACCTCCGGCCCGGCCGCCTGTTCCAGCGCGGCCACCATGTCGCCGACGGACACGGTGAGCGCGGGCAGGTTGACCGCGCTGCGGCCACCCCAGGCGGCGCCGGACGCCGCGGCCGCGCAGCGCAGCCCGGCCACCGCCCGGGTGGGGGAGGACAGCGCCACCTCGGTGTGCGCGTCCACCGGGCAGACCGCGCGCTGGCCGGCCAGCGGCTCACGGATGATGCTGGACAGGAACCCGGACGCGGCCTGGTTGGGCCGGCCCGGGCGCACGCACACCGTCATCAGCCGGACGGCCCGGCCGCGCAGGAAACCCTTGCGGGTGTAGTCGGCCAGCAACTGCTCCGCGATGACCTTCTGCACCCCGTAGCTGGTCTGCGGGTTCGGCATGGTCTGGTCGTCCACCACGGCGGGCAGCGGGTGCTCGGGGGAGTTGCCGAACGCGGCCAGCGAGCTGGCGAACACCAGCACCGGTTTGCTGCCGGTGGCCCGGCACGCGTCCAGCAGCGTCTCGGTGGCGCCCAGGTTGGCCCGCAGGCCGAGGTCGAAGTCGGCTTCGCATTCCGCGCTGACCGCGGCGGCCAGATGGAAGATGACGGACGCGCCGGTGAGCGCCGGCCAGCCCGGGCCGCCCGGCCGGACCAGGTCGGCGAGGTCGCCACGCAGCACGCTGACCCGCGGGTCGGCGGCCAGGTCCGGCGGCGCGGGTGCCTGGTCGGCCAGGGTCAGCTGGCCGATGGGCCGGGCCGCGCCGCCCGCCACGGCCAGCGAGCCGGCCGCCAGCAGGTCCCGGGCCAGCCGGGCGCCCAGGAAGCCTGCCCCACCCGTGATCATGATGTTCAGCACGGCATCCCCCGTCCACTACAGTGAGCGCGCACCCTCCATCATCCGCCGCTGCGCCGCGGAAGGAAGAGTCACTGCCGGACAGCTGGCCGGCCGCCGAGCCGGTGCTCGCCGGGCTACCCCCGGCCCGCCCGGATGACCCCATGCTCCGGGCGTCGGTCCGCGCCCAGCGGGCCGCGGACGGCCTGCTGCTCGGCGTGCTGGACGACGACCCGACCGGGTCCCAGGCCGTGCACGGCATCGACGTGGTGACCACGCCCGGGCCGGCGCTCTACCAGGCCGCGCTGGACGGCCCGGTGGGCGGCTGCTTCGTGCTGACCAACACCCGCAGCCTGGCCGAGCCGGCCGCGGCCGCGCTGACCACGGCCGTGGCCGGTGACCTCATCGCGGCGGCGGAGCGGCGCGGCCGCCGGATCCAGCTGGTCAGCCGGAGCGACTCGACGCTGCGCGGGCACGTGCTGGCCGAGGTGGCCGCGATCCAGACGGCCCGCCGCGGCGTGCTCGGCCGCGGCTTCGACGGCGTGCTGCTGATCCCGGCGTTCCCGGAGGCGGGCCGGGTCACCGCGGGCGGCATCCACTGGGCCCGGATTGGCCCGGACCTGGTCCCGGTGGGCGAGACCGAGTTCGCCCGGGATCCGGCGTTCGGCTACCGGTCCTCGGCGCTGCGCGAGTTCATCGCGGAGCGCAGCGGCGGGGCGATCCGGCCGGAGCAGGTGAGCGGCATCGGCCTGGACGATATCCGGCTGGGCGGCGCGGACCGGGTGGCTGAGGTGCTGGCCGCGGTATCCGGCGGCGGCTGGGTGGCGGTGGACGCCACCGGCCACGCCGACCTGGACACGGTGGCCCGCGGCGTGCTGCTGGCCGAGCAAGCCGGCCAGGCGTTCCTGTTCCGCACCGGGCCGTCGTTCGTCCGCGCCCTGCTCGGCCAGGACCCGCAACCGCCGCTGCGCGGCGCGCGGATCTGGCC
>DATCUG010000593.1:0-14740 GCA_036567525.1 Streptosporangiaceae bacterium
GAGCCGCTGACCGGGTTGGTGGTGTACACCCCGAACTCCCACAGGCTGTATCCATAGGGAGTGGCCCGCGCCGTACCGGACATCCGGACATAACGGCCAGTGCCGGTCACCGAGATCGTCTGCAGCCCGCCGGTGCCGGTGCTGGTCGAATAGATCGTGGTCCAGGTGCTGCCGTCGGCCGAGGTCTGGATCTGGAACGCGGTCGCGTAGGCCGCCTCCCAGTCCAGGGTCACCTCGCAGATGCTCTGGCTGCTGCCCAGGTCGACCTGCAGCCATTGCGGGTCAGCGAACGCGCTGGACCAGCGGGTGCCGGTGTTCCCGTCGACCGCCGCGGACGCGGGGAACGAGGCGTTCTCCAGCGAGGACGCGGTGGCCGGCTGGTTCAGCGCGGCGTCGGTGGTGCCGCAGCTGGCCGCGGAGGCCGCTTGGCCGTCCGGCAGCACGGCGGCCAGCAGCGGCGCGCACAGCACGAGCGCCAGCCCAGCCAGCCGGACCCGGCGGCCCGTTAGCCAGACGCGGCCGCCAACCGCCCGGACGGGGCCGCCCGCCAGCCAGACGTGACGGCCTGCCACGGTGCGGCGCCATAATCCCCCGGCTGGACCAGCTTCCGGTAAGCGCTTACCAGCAGCGCGGAATCGAGAGGGAGGACGCATGCCATCTCCTCGTCATGAGGCCTAGGCTTTATTTAAGCCTTAAATTATCGGGTAACCTAACTCGCCCACCGGACGGCGTCAAGAGGCTTCGGCGGGACAGCTGCGGCGAGGCGAACGAGCCCAAGCAGAAGCCCCAGTCAGCCCAATAGTCACACCAATTGCGGGCTGCGTTGTTGATGTTGAAGCTGGCCACAGCGGAGGGTGCCCAATTTCAACATCAACAACTGCTGGGCAGGTGAGCAGGGGCTGCGACGCTGGCTGGGCCGCAGACGGCGGCACGCACAGCACCTTGACGGGCGGCTTGGGCGGCGTAAGATGCGTTCAATTAATAAGAAAGTTTCTTATTAGTTCTGGAGCTGGCCCCTGTCCCACCTGGAGTAAGCATGAGGCGTCCCCGTCCGTTAGCGCTGCTTACCGCTCCCGCCGTCGCGCTGCTGGCCTGCTGCTTAGCGCTGACCGCCGCACCGGCCTCCGCCGCCACCAACCTGCTGGCCAACCCTGGCTTCGAGACCGGGAGCCTATCCGGCTGGACCTGCTCACCACTCGACACCGTGGTCGGCAGCCCGGCGTACTCCGGCTCGTCCGCGCTGGCCGGCGCGGCCAGCAGTTCCGACGACGCGCAGTGCTCGCAGCAGGTCAGCGTCCAGCCTTCCGCGTCGTACACGCTGGCCGGCTGGGTCGAGGGAGACTACGTCTTCCTCGGCGACTCCGGCACCGGGACTTCCGACACCAGCACCTGGGCCGCGTCCGCGGGCAGCTGGCAGCAACTGTCCACGTCGTTCAGCACCGGCGCGTCCACCACCAGCGTGACCGTGTACGTGCACGGCTGGTACTCGCAGGGCACGTACCACGCCGACGACCTGTCGCTGACCGGCCCCGGCGGGGGTGGCGGGGGTGGCGGCACCGCGCCCGCCGCGCCGGCCGGCCTGTCGGTGACCGGCACCACCGCCTCCTCGGTGTCGCTGTCCTGGACCCCACCGGGCGGCACCGTGACCGGCTACCACGTCTACCGGAACGGCACCGAGGCTGCGACCACGTCCGCCACCTCGGCCACCATCACCGGGCTGGCCGCCTCGACCAGCTACACGTTCACCGTGACCGCCTACAACAGCGCCGGCGAGTCAGCCGCGTCCGGCGCGGTGACCGCCACCACCTCCTCCTCGGGCGGCGGCGGCGGAAGCAGCGGCGCCGGCGGCTACGCGGTCGCGCCGTACGCCGACATGACCAATAACCAGGAGCCCATGCTCAACCAGGCCGCCACCCAGGCCGGGCTGAAGGCGTTCACCGCCGCGTTCGTCATCGGCAGTGGCTGCACCCCGATCTGGGGCGACACGCTGCCGGTCACTAACGACCCCACGGTCACCTCCGAGATCACCACGGCCGAGTCCGACGGCGCCCAGCCCATCGTGTCGTTCGGCGGCGAGTCCGGCGTCGAGCTGGCCGACTCCTGCTCGAACCTCAGCCAGCTCACCGCCGCCTACCAGTCGGTGATCAGCACCCTGCACGTCAGCCACATCGACTTCGACATCGAAGGCGCCGAGATCGCCTACACCGCACAGAACAACCTGCGGTTCCAGGCCATCAACGCGCTGGAGGCGGCCAACCCGGGCCTGGTCGTCTCGGTCACCATCCCGGTCAACCCGAACGGGCCGGACGCCAACGGCCAGGCCTTCCTGCAGGAAGCCCAGGCCAACGGGACCCGGATCGATGTCATCAACGTCATGACCATGGACTATTACGGCAGCTGGGACAGCGGCGGCGCCACCATGGGCAGCTATGCGACCGAGGCCGCCCAGGACACCCTGGCCTACGCGCGGACTCTGTGGCCCAGCATGACCTACGCCAGCATCGGCGTCACGCCCATGATCGGCCAGAACGATGACCCGGCCGAGGTGTTCACCGAGGCGAACGCGCAGACGCTGGTCAGCTTCGCCGAGCAGAATCACCTGGGGCGGCTGGCGTTCTGGTCGGTGGACCGGGATCAGGCCTGTGGCGGCAGCGCGAGCGGCCTGCCGCAATGCTCGGAAATCAGCCAGTCGCCGCTCGACTTCACCCGGATATTCACCCAGTACACCGGCTGAGATAGGCGCATGGCCGCGGCCGGAGAGCGGTGTCCCAGCACCGTGCCGCGGCCATGCCCGGGCCGCTGCTCCTTAGTCGAACGGCCCGGCGCGCCGGAGGAATGCCAGGAACCTGGCCGCGGCCGGGGGCAGCGGGCGGTCGGTGCGCCAGGTGAGCCCGACCACGCGCTCCGCCCCGGCGGCGGCCAGCGCGATACCGATGGTGCTGGACGCGCCGGTGAGCTGCTCCGGCAGGATGGCTACCCCCAGCCCGGCACCGACCAGCCCTTCGATGGTGGTCAGGTCGGTGCTTTCGAACGAGATGCGGGGTATCACGCCGCCCGCTTGCAGCAGTTCGTCGATCAGCGAGCGGAAGCCCAGGCCACGCGGCACGGTCACGAAGTCCTCGCTGGCGATCTCGTCCAGGCGTACCCGGCGCCGCGCGGCCAGCCGGTGCCCGGCCGGGACGGCGAGCACCAGCCGCTGCCGCTGCAGCGGCAGCCAGCCGTGCCGGCCCGGCGGGCGTCGTGAGATGAGCGCCAGCTCGGACAGGCCCGATGCGAGGTCCCGCAGGATCTCATGGCCCGGCTCCTGGCGCAGGGCGACCCGGACCCGCGGCGCCTGCTGGCGGACGTCGTGCAGGATGCGCGGCACCAGCGAGGTGGCGATCGAGTCCAGGAAGGCCAGCCGGACGGTGCCGGTTTCCGGGTCGAGCAGCTCGGCCAGTTCGGCGCGTAGCTGGTCGTACCGACGGGTGATGTCCCGCGCCGCCGCCAGGGCCACCTCGCCGTAGGGGTTGGCGCGTACGCCCTCGGCATCCCGCTCGAACAGGCGGGTGCCGAGCTCGTGCTCGGCCCGGGCGAGCAGCCGCGACAGGGTGGGCTGGCTTATCCGCAGCACGGCGGCGGCGTCGGTGATCTGCCCGTAGTCGGCCAGGGCCAGCAGGCGGCGCAGGTCCTCGATCTGCACGCAGGCAGCATACGCAGTACGCATTGAATAGATCAATCTCATGCATTTGAAGTATGGAAGGAGCCGCCGCACAGTGGTCTGGTGATCTCAGTAGCTGGCCAGGCGGCACCCGCACGCCCAGCCCGGCCCGCTCCCCGCACCGAGGGCTACCGGGCCGGCGAACCGGGCCACCGGCGGATCGCGGTCGCGCTGTTCGCCGCCGGGGTGGCGACGTTCGCGCTGCTGTACAGCACCCAGGCGCTGCTGCCGGAGCTTGCCCGCGCGTTCGCCCTGTCCGCCGGGCAGAGCACCTTGTCGCTGTCGCTGGGCACGGCCGGTCTCGGCGCCGCGCTGCTGGTGACCGGCCCCGTCTCGGAGGCGGTGGGGCGGACCCGGCTCATCCACCTCTCCCTCCTGGCCTCCGGCGTCGTGGCGCTGGCCTGCGCACTCGCACCGAGCTGGGACGTCCTGCTCGGCCTGCGGCTGGTGCAGGGCATCACGCTGGCCGGGCTGCCCGCGGTCGCCACCGCCTACCTGCGCGAGGAGACACATCCCAGCACGTACGCCCGCGCCGCGGGCCAGTACATCGGTGGTACCGCCCTGGGCGGGCTGACCGGCCGCCTGGTCACCAGCACCATCGCCGACGTGGCGGGCTGGCGGTGGGCGATGGCCGCCATCGCCGCTCTCGGGCTGGCCTGCGCGGCGATCGTGCTGTTCACCCTGCCACCGTCGCGCAACTTCACCCCCACACCGATCCGGGCCAGGCAACTGGCCACGATGACCCGGCGGGCCGTGTCCGACCCCGGGCTGCTGGCGCTCTACGCCATCGGCGCCTGCTCGATGGGCGCCTTCGTGGCCGTCTTCAACGCCCTGGGCTTCCGGCTGACCAGCGCGCCGTTCCACCTCAGCACCGGGACCGCCGGGCTGGTCTTCCTCGCCTACCCGGTCGGCACGCTCAGCGCGGCCCTGGCCGGGCGGCTGGCCGGCCGGTTCTCCCGCCGCACCGTCGTGCCGGCCTGCTGCCTGGTCAGCGCGGCCGGAGTGGTGGTCACGCTGGCGGGCTCGCTGCCAGCCATCGTCCTCGGCCTGACCATGCTGATCGCCGGGTTCTTCGGGGTGCACGGCGTGGTCAGCGGCTGGGTACCGGTCCGGGCGCACGCCGGGGGCATCGCAGCCGGGCAGGCGGCCTCGCTGTACCTGTTCGCGTACTACCTCGGCTCATCCATCTTCGGCAGCCTGGCCGGCCCGGCCTGGACCCTGGGCGCCTGGCCGGCCGTGGCCGGCCTGGCGCTAGTCCTCCTGCTGGCCAGCGGGCTGCTCACCGCCTGGCTCCGGCACATTCCAGCGCTGGATCCCAGCAGCCCGCGATAGCGGCTAAGCACGAGCTACTGCCAGGCGCGCAGCAGGGCGGCGATGTGCTCGCGGAGCAGGCCCGGGGACAGTGGCCCGGGCGCGGTCAGGATCTGGCTGATCACCGGCCCGGTGAGCTGGGCGGTGGCCAGGACTGGTCCGGGCATGCCGGGGGCCGCGCCCCGGGCGTGTTCCAGTACGTCGCGGGCGCTGGCGGTGAGCAGGTCGGCCTGGTTGACCAGGTCCCGTACGGCCGGATCGTGCTGGGCCTCGCCGATCAGCGCCCGGTAGGCCAGGCCAGCCGGTGCCGTGGTCAGGAACGTGGTCAGCGACTGCAGGTAGCCGAGCAGCCTGGCCGCCGGGTCAGGGTCCGCTGGCGTGGCCACTTCCTCGTGGATGTCCTCGGCGCACGCCTCCAGCAGGATCTCCGCCTTGCTCGACCACCAGCGGTAGACGGTCTGCCGCCCGACGCCGGCCCGTTCGGCGATCCCCTTCATCGTCATCGCGGCGTAGCCGACCCTCGGCCTGGTCGGCGAGTCGGGCTGCGGAAAGTCGACCATGGCACGGGCCATCCTGCAGTTGCTGCGGGCCACGTCCGGTTCGGTCCGGTTCCAGGGCCAGGAGCTGACCACTCGCAGCCGGCCTGAGCTCCGCCCGCTCCGTCAGGACATCCAGATCGTGTTCCAGGACCCGTTCGCGTCGCTCGACCCGCGGATGCCGGTCGGCGAGATCGTGGCCGAGCCTCTGCATGTGCACAGGCGATGGGACCGGAGCACCGGGCCGGCCCGGATGGCGGAGCTGTTCCGTCTGGTCGGGCTCAATCCCGAGCACCGCAACCGCTACCCGCACGAGTTCTCCGGCGGCCAGCGGCAGCGAGTGGGCATCGCACGGGCGCTCGCCCTGGAACCGAAGGTTCTGGTCCTGGACGAGCCGGTGTCCGCACTCGATGTCTCGATCCAGGCCGGTGTGGTGAACCTGCTGGAGGAACTGCAGGATCGGCTGGGCCTGTCCTACCTGTTCATCGCGCACGACCTGTCAGTGGTCCGGCACATCTCGGACCGGGTCGCGGTCATGTACCTGGGCAAGCTGGTGGAGGCCGGCACCAGGACCCAGGTGTACGACGCGCCGTCGCATCCGTACACCCAGGCCCTGCTGTCCGCGGTGCCCGTCCCCGACCCCGAGGTGGAGCGCCGGCGGCAGCGGATTTTGCTGGCCGGGGACGTGCCGAGCGCGCTCGCACCGCCGTCCGGTTGCCGGTTCCGCACCCGCTGCTGGAAGGCGCAGGACATCTGCGCCGAGCAGGAGCCTGAGCTGATCGACCGCGGCCAGGGCCACCCGGTGGCCTGCCACTTTGCCGAGGTCACCGCCGTCCTGCCGGCCCGGGAACCGGGCTAGCCGGTAGCCACCGGACCAAGCCCCGCAAGAGGCCGCAGAGGTGGTAGAAACCGGGCCGCACCGGTAAGGTGCCCTGCGGAATAGCGCCTGATGAGCCTGCCAGGAACGCAAGCGGAAGTGATCGCAGTTGGTACAGTGGCCGATTCTGTCCGGCCAGATCCCGCCGGTAGCGGCTTCTTACGTCGCCCGTCAGGAGACTGGCCTCAGCCTGGCCAGCCTGGGCGCGGGCACGACAACCCTGCTCGTTCCCGCGAAGGACACGGCCCGGAGTCTCGACGGCCTAGGGGGCACGGGCAAGACCAGCCTGGCCGCTGCCCTGGCCAACGAGTGCCACGAGATCCGGGCGGCCCATCTGGTCGTCTGGGTCACGGCCACCGGACGGGACGCCGTGATAACCAGCTACGCCCAGGCGCTGCGCGATCTGGGCGAGGGACCATACGAGGGCGAGACCCCCGAGCATGCCGCGGACCGCTTCCTGGACTGGCTGAACCGGCCAGACCTGGCCTGGCTGGTGGTGCTGGACGGGGTCGCCGACCCGGCCGTGGTCGATGGCCTCTGGCCGGCCGGGCCGGCCGGCCGGGTACTGGTGACCACGGCCAACCCGGCCGCGGCCGCCGCCGCAGCGAACCCCCGGACGGTAGAACTGGGGCTGTTCAGCCCGCGCGAGGCGCTGGCCTACTTGTTCGCGAGCGCGCGCCTGGATGTCTCACAGCGCGCCGGCGCGCTGGATCTGGCCACCGAACTCGGGTTCAGCCCGGTGGCCCTGCGCCACGCGGCCGCCTGCCTGACCGCCACTGAGCTGGACTGCCGCCAGTACCACAGCTACTTCGCCGAGCGCAGGCAGGCGGCGGCCCGCGCCTTTGCCGACGGCCTGGAGGCCACGGTGGCGGCCGCGTGGTCACTCTCCCGGGAACTGGCCGACCAGATTGCCCCGCCGGGCCTGGCCAGCCGGGCCCTGGGACTGCTCTCGGTGCTGAGCCCGCACGGCATCCCGTACCGGGTGCTCAGCAGCGAGGCCGCCCGCGCCTACCTCACTGAGCCAGCGGGATTCCTGGCCGAGGAGACCCACATGCGCGCCGCGCTGGGCAATCTGCGCCGGGCCGGCCTCATCACCATCGATGAGGGGAGCCCGGCGCGCACCGTGCTCGTTCATGAGGTGGTGCAGGCCCTGACCCGTAAGTCAATGCCGGCCACCGAGCCGCAGCGGGCGGCCCGGGCGGCCGCGGATGCCCTCGCGCAGGCGTGGTCAGACCCCGAGCTAGCACCCTCGGTCGCCCAGGCGCTGCGCGACTGCACCACCACGCTGCGGGACACCGCGGGTGCCGCCCTGCTGGCACCCGAATGCCATCCAGCGATACTGCAGGCCGGACGGAGCCTGGACGCCGACGGGCTGGCAGGCCCGGCCGTCGCCTACTGGGCAGCGATGGCCAATGCCACCCAGCAGGCGCTCGGGCCGGCCCATCCGCAGACCGCCGCCGTTCGCGACCTGCTCGGGGCGGCCTACCAGGCGTCCGGCCGCCTCGGCGAGGCCGTCGGCATCTATGAGGGTGTGCTGGCCGACCGGGAACGGACCCTCGGCCCTGGCCATCCGGACACCGTGGCCGCCCGCGACCGCCTCAGTCAGTCCTACCTCGCGGCCGGCCGCCCGACCGACGCGATAGGCATTGCCGAGCGGGCACTGGCCAGCGTCGAGGCGGCCGCTGGGCCGAATCACCCCGACACGCTGACCGCCCACACCAATCTGGCCAGCGCCTACCTCGGCGCAGGCCGCCATGACGACGCTATGGCCGCGTTCCGGCGCGCCCTGGCCCGCATGGAGGGCGCGCTTGGCCCCGATCACCCGCAGACCATGGCCGCCCGCAGCAGCCTCGCGGACACCTGCCGCACATCCGGGCGGTTCAAGGAAGCCATCGCCCTCGGCAAGCGCACGCTCGCCGACCGGGAACGCGTCAATGGCCCGGCGCACCCCGATACGGTCAGCGCGCGCGCCAGCCTGGCCGCCGCATACCGCGAGGCGAAAAAGCCGAAGGACGCGCTCGCCCTGTACGAGCAAGTTGTGGCGGACCGGGAACGCCAGCAAGGACCTGGGCACCCCGACACGATCCTGGCCCGGTGCGACCTCGCCGTCACCTATCTGGCCGCCAGAAAGTTCGGGCAGTCGATCCCGCAGTACGAACGCGCCCTCACCGACTCCGAGCAAGCACTCGGCTACCATCACCCGCTCACCGAATCGGTACGGGAAGACCTGAACGCGGCGGCCAGCACCGCCCTGTCCGTCACCGGGATAGATCTGCGCACGCCCCGGCCAGCCAGATCGTTATTGGCCGCCTGAAACGGCGGCCGCCACATACCCCGGGATCTTTGCCGGGCCGGGGTAAGCGTTTGCCGCCGCTGGCCGGTTAACGGGTGTGAGCCACGACAACGCGCTCCTGCCCACCGCCGCGCTGCTGCTGAGCGGGGTCCTGGTGGCAGGCTGCACCGGCAGCCCGGCCAGCCCGGCCAGCCGGGCCACGAAGTCGCCGGCCAACTCCGCGCCGGCCGCCGCGGCCGCCAGCAACTGCCTGCTCCCGCCCGGCTCGTCCTGCTACGCGCCGCACCAGTTCCGGGTCGCGTATGGCATACAGCCCCTGCTGGACCGGGGGATCGACGGCGGTGGTGAAACCGTGACGGTCATTGATCTGCCCCCGCTGGCCAACTCGGTGAACCCGTCCCCCACCGCCCCGGTAGCGCAGTCCTCCAGCGCCGCGGCGGCCCCTGGTGCGCGGCCGGCCAACACCGACATCCGCCAGGCGCTGGCGGCGTTCGACCGGCTGGCCCGGCTGCCCGCCGCGCGGATCCAGACCGTGACCGCCCTGGCCGGCTCAGCCTCGCCGTGGCAGGCGAATGCCGAGGAGGTCCAGGACGCGGAGGTGGTGCACGCGGTCGCCCCGGCCGCCACCCTCCGCGTGGTCCTGCTGCCCGGCAACGTCCTGTCCAGCGCCGCGACCGCGACGGCGGACATGATCGCCGCGCTGCGGCTCGCTGTCTCGCACAGCGACGTCGTGTCGGCCGGCTGGAGCCTGGGGGAACACTTTTTCACCACGGCCCAGGTGTCCGAGCTGCACTCCATCCTGCGGGCAGCGGCCGCTCACCATGTCACGGTGGTCGCCAGTTCCGGCGACCACGGCGCGTTCAGCGACTCGTACGGGGGCACGCCGGTCAAGGAG
The DNA here is from genome assembly GCA_036567525.1 of Streptosporangiaceae bacterium. Lineage (GTDB taxonomy): Bacteria > Actinomycetota > Actinomycetes > Streptosporangiales > Streptosporangiaceae > RYN-230. The sequence continues at coordinate 9,613 of DATCUG010000593.1, forward strand.
GTCAGCCTGCCCGCCGCCGACCCGCTGGTGCTGGCCGTGGGCGGTACCACGCTCACCGCGAACACCGTGACCGGCACCTACACCAGCGAAACCGCCTGGAACGGCGCGGCCGGCAGTTTCTCTGTCACCCCCGGGGCGTCAGCGGGCGGCTTCAGCCACCGGTACCCCCGGCCCTCCTACCAGGATGGCGTCCCCGGGATGGCCAGGATGAGGGGCGTGCCGGACGTGGCCGGTGACGCCGGCGCGACGGGCGGCCTCCCGGTCGTCTTCGGCGACGGTGGCCACATCTCCCCGGCCTCCGGCACCATCTCCCCGGCGTCCGGCACCGGCGCCGCCACGGCGCAGTGGGCGGGGCTGATGGCGCTGGCCGACCAGGACGCCCAGCACGATCTGGGCTTCGTCAACCCGGCCATTTACCGCATCGCCCGCAGTTCCCGCTACCACAAGGCCTTTCACGACGTCACGACTGGTAACAACCTCACCATCGGCCCCGTCAGCCACCCGTACCACGCCGGCCCCGGATGGGACCCGGTAACCGGCTGGGGCAGCCCCAACGCACAGGCGCTCATCTCCCTGCTGGCGCACCGCTAGCTGGCGTGGACGGACGGCATCACGCCTGGCCGGCCGCGTGGCCGGGGCCGAGCGGCATGGCGGGTGCCACGGCTTCCTCGTAGTCGGCCGGCCTCGTCTCGTCCCGTCCCCGGGGCAGCCGCGCGAACACCAGGGTGAGCGCGGTGGCGACGATCAGGTTGGCCAGCACCCCGATGATGCCGGTCCAGATAGTCATCTTGGTATTGAATCCCCAGGTGCTGAACGCGAATGACGCGCTGCCGAAGTGGGCCGACGCCTTGCTGGGCGTGACGTACAGCATGTAGATCGACAGGCCCATGCCGACCACCCAGCCGGCCACCAGCGCCCACCGGTGATACCAGCGGGTGTACAAGCCGAGCACCACGGACGGCAGGATCTGGATGACGATGACCCCGCCGATGAGCTGGAGTTCGATGGCGAACGAGAGCTTCAGCCCGACGATCACGCCCACCGCGCCGAGCTTGAGGACCACCGACGCGATCTGGCTGACCAGCCCCTCTTCCCGGTCGCTGGCCCGGGGCCGGAAGTACGGCCGGTAGATGTCGCGGGCGAACGTGTTGGCCGCGGAGATCCCCATGATGGCCGCGGGCACCAGGGCGCCGATGGTGATGGCGCCGAACGTGATCCCGGCGAACCAGTGCGGGAACTGGCTGTTGAACAGCACCGGGACGATCGTCGTGGTGTCCGGTGTCTTGGCCGTGCCGCCCACCGGCTTCACGTGCGCGGCGATGGCCATGTAGCCGAGTAGCGCGATGAAGCCCAGCATCAGCGAATACGTGGGCAGCAGCGACATGTTCTTCTTCACGACGTTCCTGTCCCGGGTGGCGAGCACCCCAGTCACCGCGTGCGGGTACAGGAACAGCGCGAGGGCCGAGCCAAGCGCCAGCGTCGAGTAGCCCAGGTACTGCGACCCGGTCAGCAGGGTGCTCAGTCCCATGCCGGTGAGCGCGCTCTGCGACCGGTGAAAGATGACGTCATAGCCACCGAGCTTGTACGGGATGTAGATGATCGCGACGAGGACCATGATGTAGATGAGAATGTCCTTGACGAACGCGATCAGGGCTGGCGCCCGCAGCCCCGAGGTCCAGGTGTAGGCGGCCAGCGCGATGAACGCGATCCACAACGGCCAGTCCCCGCCGATGCCCATAACCTCCAGGACCGCCTTGATCCCGGTCAACTGCAGCGCTATGTAAGGGATGGTCGCGGCGATGCCCGTGATCGCGACGAGCAGTGCGAGCACCGCGGACCCTTGCCGGCCCCGGACGAAGTCGGCGGCGGTGGCGTAGCCGCGCTCGTGGCAGACAGACCACATCCGGGCGGCGGGGAACATCACCAGCGGGAAGACGGCGATCGTGTACGGGACGGCGAAGAAGCCGGTCGCACCTGCCCCGAACAGCAGGGCGGGCACGGCCACGAACGTGTAGGCGGTGTACAGGTCACCGCCGATGAGGAACCAGGTGACCCAGGTGCCGAACCGTCGGCCGCCCAGCCCCCACTCCTCGACGCTGGCCAGTGAGGTGGCGCGGTTCCACCGGGTGGCCATAAACCCGAGCACGGTGACGACCGCGAACATCGCGACGACGATGCCGAACTCAAGCCCATTGAATGGTGGGATCATCGCGTGCTCCTGGTGGCGAGATAGACAACGGCGGTGCACACGGCTACGCCACCAACCCACAGCAGCTGCCACCAGTAGAAGAACGGCATGCCGCCGATCGACGGGTCAGCGAAGTTATAGAACTCGGGCACCAGAACTGCGACCAGCGGAAGTAGTAGCAGCAACACGATCGGATGCCGGCGACGCGACGCGGTGCGAGGACGCATCGGACCTCCCTCACTGGGTCCGGCAGGCCGGACCAATTAGACGCCCCGCTGCCCTCTTCCCGCGGGACCACACGTAATCCTGAATGTCGTATCACGATGCATTTCGGACTCTATCCCTGCGGCGCGGATGATGGCAGTGGAACAGGCCGCTAAACCAGGAGGGGCAATGTTGGGGATCCGGGCGGGCGGGGCGTTCGACGGGGAGCGGGTCGTGCCGGGCGGGGCGCTGGTGCTGGTGGACGACGGCTGCATCGCCGGGGTGGAGCCGGGTGACGCGCCGGCCCCGGCGGGCTGTGAGGTGCTGGACCTACCCGGTGGCACCGTGCTGCCCGGGCTGATCGACGCGCACGTCCACCTGTGCGCCGACGGCACCGACGGGGCCCTGGACCGGATCGGCCAGCCGGACCAGGACGCCATGATGGCCGTCATCGAGGACAGCCTGCGGCGCCACCTGGCCGCCGGGGTGACCACCGTCCGTGACCTGGGGGACCGCCGTTTCGCCGTGCTGGACTGGCGCTCATCCAGCCGGAGCCGCAGCGGCGTGTACCCGGCCGTGGTGGCGGCGGGACCGCCCATCACCAGCGTCGGCGGTCACTGCGCCAACATGGGCGGTGAGGCGGCCGGCCAGGACCAGCTGCGGGACGCGGTGCGAGAGCGCGCCGGACGCGGCGCCGACGTGGTGAAGATCATGGCCAGCGGCGGGTTCGTGACCGAGGGCACGCAGGTGATGCTCTGCCAGTTCACCCTCGGCGAGCTCCGGGTGGTAGTCGGGGAAGCCCATGCGGCCGGCCTGCCGGTCACCGCGCACGCGCACGGCCTGCCCGCGGTGCACATGGCCATGGCAGCCGGCGTCGACGGGATCGAGCACTGCTCGTTCCTGACCGATCAGGGCATACAGCAGTCCGAAGCGGACCTGGCCCGGCTGGCCAGGGCGGGCACGGCGGTCTGCCCGACGGTGGGTACGGCCGGCACCCTGGTGCCACCGCCGAACGCGGTGGCCACGCTGGGCAAGCTCGGGATGACCATGGAACAGATGGTCGAGATGCGCAAGCGCCGGACGGCGCAGATGCATGCCGCCGGGGTGCGCATCGTCTCCGGCTCAGACGCCGGCATCGCCACCGCCAAACCGCACGGCCTGCTGCCCCTGTCAGTGGCTTTCCTGGTCGAGGGCGGCGTGAGCACCGTCGACGCGCTGGCCTCCGCGACCGCGCTGGCCGCGGACGCGTGCGGCGTCGGGGACCGGACGGGCCGGCTCCGGGCCGGCTACGACGCCGACCTGCTCGTGGTGGACGGCGACCCGGTCGCCGATATCAGCTGCCTGTCCCGCCCGGCCGCGGTGTTCGCAGCCGGGCGCCGCGCTTCCTGATCCGTCGTGTCACCCGATCGGGCGTCATGACACTGCCACGCCGATCGGGAAAGCTGACTGTGCGCCAGCCCGCGATCTGAGGACGCCGCGGCGCCCGGCCAGGGAGCTCGGCATCGGCCGGTGGCCGATTCGCCGGAGGGCAGCTCCGGGGGGGATTGGGTGTCCCGGGCCAGTCACTGGCCCGGGGCACCCGGGCTGGGCTGGTCGGCCCTGGCCCCGGCCGTGGCCCGGGCGAATGACTGGTACGGCGTAATCTCGCCCGGCTTGATCACGCCGTCCTCGATCGCGCGGGCCAGCAGCGCATCCTTGCTCGGCGCGGTCCGCCCGGTGGCCGCGTACTTGGCCCGCGCGCGGGTGATGTACTGCCGGACCGTGTTCTCGCTGATCGACATGCGCCGCCCCACCGATGCTTTCGACATGCCCTGGAACCACAGCAGCAGCGCCTGCTGCTCCTGCTCGGACAGGGCCGGCCGGGCCGGGCGCTGATCGGCGAGTATCGCCCTGGCCTGCGACCGGGTCACGTACGGCCGGTCGGCCGCCGCGGCCAGCACGGTCTCGACCAGATGGTCGCGGCCTTCCTCTTTGGACACGTAAGCGTGGGCGCCGTTGTCCAGCGTCTCCATCACGATGGCCGGATCGCTGTGCCCGGAGAAGGCCACCACCCGGTATCCGGCCGCCACCAGCCCGGGGATCTGCGTGGTGACCAACTCGCCGGACAGCTCCAGGTCGAGGATGACCACGTCGGCCGCGCGGCCCGGGCCGTCGTCGCACAGCCCGGCCAGGTTGGGTGCCGTCTGCACCAGCCGCACCCGCTGGCCGGGATCGGACCGGATCCAGGACGCCACCCCCTCGGTGACGACCGGATGGTCTTCGATGATCGCCACCGTCACCGGCTGTTCCATCGCGCCTCCGCCCAGAGCATGCCGCCGTCCTGCTGCTGTTCGATGGCGACCCCCTCGCCGACGGCGGGCAGCGGCACGACCGCGCCGGTATCGGCGACGAAGCTGACGGCGATTCCGGCGGCCACCGTGGCCAGGGTGATCCGGGTCTGGCTGCGGGCGGCGGTCAGGATCGCGATGGCAGCGTCGGTGATCACCCGCCGGGCCGGGCCGGGCACCGGCGGCAGCGGCCCGGCCGTCTCGATGTCAACGGCAACCCCGCGTCGCTCGGCCACGTCGGCACTCGCGTGCAGTTCGTGCACCAGCGACCCAGGTACCTCATCGCCCTCGGCCAGTAGCCGGCGCAGCCGGGCCGCCTGGACCGCACACCTGGTGCGCACCTGCGCGTCGCCCGGGTCAGCCGTCCCCGCCGCCAGCTCGCCGACCAGCGGGATGGCGCTTTCCTGCA
>DATCUG010000594.1:0-5852 GCA_036567525.1 Streptosporangiaceae bacterium
CCCGCCGACGACAGCGTGTTCGACGGCTGCGACGTGGTGGTCCGCCAGACCATCGTCAACCAGCGGCTGGCCCCGGTGCCGATGGAAGGCCGCTCGGCCGCCGCGAGCTGGGCCGACGGCAAGCTGACCGTCTGGGTCAGCACACAGAACGCGCAGATCAGCCGGTTCATCCTGGCCGGGGTGCTCGGCCTGGACCCGGGCGCGATCCGGGTGATCACTCCGGACGTGGGCGGCGGGTTCGGCGCCAAGGTCGGGGTGGACCGGGACGTGCTCGCGGTCGCCTGGGCCGCGAAGCGCAGCGGCCGCGCGGTGCGCTGGACCGAGACCCGCAGCGAGAACCTGGTCGGGATGACGCACGGCCGGGCGCAGCGGCAGTCGGTCACGATCGGCGGGCGCCGGGACGGCCGGATCCTCGGCTACCGGCTCGACATCATCCAGGACAGCGGGGCCTACCCGCGGATGAGCGGGTTCCTGCCCACGCTGACCAGCCTGATGGCGGCGGGCCCGTACGACATCGCGCAGGTGCAGACCGCGTACCAGGTGCTGCTGACCAACACCACCCCGATCTCCGCGTACCGCGGGGCGGGCCGGCCGGAGGCCACCGCGGCCATCGAGCGGGCCATCGACCTGTTCGCCGCCGAGATCGGCCTGGACCCGGCCGAGGTGCGGCGGCGGAACCTGATCGCCCCGGATGCGTTTCCGCACACCATGCCGACCGGGGCGGTGTACGACACCGGCGACTACGCGACCGCGCTGGACAAGGTGCTGGCCGCGGCGGGCTACCCCGAGCTGCGCGCCGAGCAGGCCCGGCGGCGCGAGCGCGGGGACGTGCGGCAGCTCGGCATCGGGCTGGCCAGCTACGTGGAGATCACCGCGGCGGACGCGGCGGCTGGCGAGACGGCCCGGCTGGTGGTGCACGGCGACGGCACCGCGACCTGTTACACCGGCAGTTCCGCGCACGGCCAGGGGCACCACACCGCCTGGGCCATGCTGGTCCAGGCCGAGCTGGGCATCCCGATGGACCTGGTGACCGTGGTGCACGGTGACACCGACGCGATCCCGGACGGCATCGGCACCTACGCGTCCCGGTCGCTGCAGCTCGGCGGCGTCGCGGTGCACATGGCCGCACAGGACGTCAAGGAGCAGGCCCGCCGGGTCGCCGCGGACATGATCGAGGCGGCCGAGGCGGACCTGGAGCTGGACACCGGCACCGGCGCGTGGCGGGTGCGGGGCGACCCGGCCAGCGGCCGGAGCTGGGCCGATGTGGCCAGCCACGCCGGGCCGGACGGCCTGGTGGCCGCGGTCAGGTACGCCGAGGGCGCGCCCACGTTCCCGTTCGGCAGCCATGTCGCGGTGGCCGAGGTGGACACCGAGACCGGCCAGGTCAGGCTGCTCCGGCACGTCACCGTGGACGACGCGGGGACCGTGCTCAACCCGCTGCTGGCCGAGGGGCAGCGGCACGGCGGCATCGCCCAGGGCGTGGCCCAGGCGCTGCTGGAAGAGATGGTGTACGACGCCGAGGGCAACCCGCTGACCGGCACGCTGGCCGACTACGCGGCGATCAGCGCGGCCGAGCTGCCCAGCTTCGAGCTGGTCGGCAGCGAGACGCCGACCACCATCAACCCGCTGGGCGCCAAGGGCATCGGCGAGGCCGGCACAATCGGCTCGGTGCCCGCGGTGCAGAACGCGGTCATCGACGCGCTCAGCCACCTCGGCGTCCGGCACATCGACATGCCGCTCACCCCGTCCCGGGTGTGGGCCGCGATCGACCAGGCAAGGGAGGGCGCGTGAAGGTCAGCGTGACCGTCAACGGCAATCCGGTGACCGCGGAGGTGCCGGACCGCACCCTGCTGGTGCACTTCGTGCGGGAGCAGGCCGGGCTGACCGCCACCAACGTGGGCTGCGACACGAGTTCCTGCGGAGCCTGCACGGTGCTGCTCGACGGCCAGTCGGTGAAGTCCTGCACGGTGCTGGCCGCCCAGGCGGACGGCCGCGCGGTGACCACGGTGGAAGGGCTGGCCAGCGCGGACGGAGAATTGCACCCGGTGCAGCAGGCGTTCCGCGCCGAACACGGGCTGCAGTGCGGATTCTGCACCCCGGGCATGGTCATGGCGGCGGTGTCGCTGCTGGCCGAGAACCCGTCGCCCACCGAGGAAGACGTCCGGCTGGGCCTGGAAGGCAACCTGTGCCGGTGCACCGGCTACCACAACATCGTCCGGGCCATCCTGGCCGCCAGCAAGGAGCAGGTGAGTTGATCCCGGCAGCGTTCAGCTATCAGCGGGCCGGCTCGGTCGACGAGGCGCTGGCCCTGGCCGCCGACGGCGGCGACGACGCGAAGTTCCTGGCCGGCGGGCACTCCCTGCTGCCGCTGATGAAGCTGCGGCTGGCCGTGCCCGAGGTGCTGATCGACATCGGCCGGCTCAGCGAGCTGAGCTACGTCCGGGCCGACGACGGTGCCATCGCGGTGGGCGCGCTGACCAGCTACCACGACCTGGCCCAGTCCAGCCTGCTGGACAGCGAGCTGCCGCTGCTGGCCTACGCGGCCAGCCAGGTCGGCGACCCGCAGGTCCGGCACCGGGGCACCATCGGCGGCTCGCTGGCCCACGCCGACCCGGCCGCCGACCTGCCCGCGGTGGTGCTGGCCCTGGACGCGGTGCTGGTCGCCCGCGGGCCGTCCGGGGTCCGCGAGATCCCGGCCAGCGAGTTTTTCGTGGGCCTGTTCGAGAGCGTGCTGCAGCCCGGTGAGCTGCTCACCGAGATCCGCATCCCGCGGCCCGCCAGCGCGGGCTGGTCGTTCCAGAAGTTCACCAAGCGGGCTATCGACTGGGCCATCGTCGGGGTGGCGGTGGCCGGTAACCGGGTCGCCCTGGTCAACATGGGCCAGCAGCCGGTACGGGCCAGCGCGGTGGAGCAGGCGCTGGCCAGCGGGGCCGCGCCGCGCGACGCGGCCTCGTTCGCCGCCGAGGGCACCAGCCCGCCGGACGACCTCAACGGCGATGCCCGCTACCGGTCGCATCTGGCCCGCGTGCTGACCGCCCGGGCACTGGACGAGGCCGCCGCCCGGGCCTGAAGATGGCCTGGTGGGGGAGCAGGGCGCGGCGGCGCACTGGGACCGGGCGTACGCGGCCGGTGCGGATACGCGCAGCTGGTTCGAGCGCTACCCGGCCCGGTCGCTGGCCATGCTGGAGCGGGCCGGGGTCACCGCCGCGGACAGCGTGATCGATGTCGGCGGCGGGGTGTCGCCGCTGGCCGGCGCGCTGCTCGACCGCGGGTTCCAGGACGTCACCGTGCTGGACGTCTCGGCCGCCGCGATCCGGCTGGCCTGGCGCCAGCTCGGCACCCGCGCCGGGCAGGTGCAGTGGCTGGTCGCCGACCTGCTCGGCTGGCAGCCGGAGCGCCACTACCACGCCTGGCACGACCGGGCCGTGCTGCATTTCATGGTCATCGAGGCCGAGCAGCGGCAGTACGCCCAGGCTCTGGACCGCGCCACCGGTCCGGGCGCGGTCGCCGTCATCGGCTGCTTCGCGCCGGACGGGCCGCCGGAGTGCTCCGGCCTGCCGGTCGCCCGGTACGGGCCAGCCGACCTGACCCGGCTGCTCGGGGACCACTGGGCGCTGCTCGCCGCGGACCGGGAGGAGCACCGCACCCCGGCCGACGTGCTCCAGCCGTTCACCTGGGCCGCGCTACAAAAGCATGGCTAGCCCGGGCGCGATCATGGCCGCGTTCGGCACCGTGCCTGGCTAGCTGGGCGGGGCCGCGGTCTGCAGCTCGGAGCTGTGATGGGTGGCGAACCGGGCCAGCTCCGGGCTGTACCGGGCGATGATCTGCCGGACCCGGTGTGCGGCCAGCGGGCCCAGCAGGTCGTACGTGGTGGTGAACAGCTCACGGGCCGCGGCCCGGGGCCAGCCGTCGGGCAGCAGCTCGTCTGGCAGATCGGGGTCCAGCTCGGGGAACGCGCGCCACTCGTCCATCAGCCGGGTCCGGGTCACCAGGGCCGTGTCGGGCGACAGCTGGCCGGCCACGGTGTGCTCGCGCAACGTGCTGGCCTGGCCGATGAACTGGTCATAGCGGGCCCGCAGCTGGTCCAGGTCCCAGGCCTGTTGGGGCAGGCCGGCCGGGCTGACGCCAGGCACGGTGCGGGCCCGGAACGCGGTGGCCGTGCTGATGCCCAGGCCGGCCAGCTGGCCGAGCACCTCACCCGCGTGGTCGCGGGGGGAGACCCACAGCCCGTCATACAGCGGGGCGAAGCCGAGCCAGCGGAGCTGCTTGCGCAGCGAGTCGCGGGCGGCCCGGTGCTGCTCCGGGATGGAGAACGCGACCAGACTCCACATCCCGTCCCACGGCTGGGACACCCGGCCGAACGAGAAGATCTGCTCACCGCCGTCATCCAGCACCCGGGCCGCGCGGGCGCTCAGCCGGACCACGGTGCGCCGCCCGCTCTTCGCCGTGATCAGCAGCTTTCGCCGGGTCAGCCGGCTCAGCGCGGCGCGTGCGGCCGAGTCGCTGACGCCGAACTCGGCCAGCAGCGCGACCAGCGCGGCGGACGGCAGCGACTCGGAGCGGCGCCACCAGTAGTCGCCGAGCAGGGTGAGCAGCAGCCGCGGCGGCCGCTGCGCCGCGATGGCTGGGCCATCCGGCCACCCGCCGGGTTCGGGCAGGCCGGCGAACAGCGCCGCGGTTCCGGGCATCATCTCAGCGTAGCGAACTCTCTGTGATCACCGTCGACACATAGCCGGTTTTTTCGCTCACGCCAGACGCAACGTTCGTCAATTGAATTCACTACACGGCGACCCGATAATCGTCATATATATGAGCGTGACGGTGACTCGGCCTAAGGAGTCCAGATGAGTGCCCGCACGGTTCCCCCGTTCCGCGCCGATCACGTGGGCAGCCTGCTGCGCCCGGCCGCGCTGGTCGCGGCGCGTGGTGAGCACGCGGCCGGCCGGCTCAGCGCCGAAGAGCTGCGGGCCGCGGAAGACGCGGCCATCGCGGACGTGGTGGCCATGCAGCAGCGGGCCGGGCTGCAGGCGGTGACCGACGGCGAGTTCCGCCGGGCCACCTGGCACATGGACTTCATCTACCAGATCGGCGGGATCAGCAAGGCACCCGGCCATCTGGCCGTCAAGTTCCACAACCCGGGCGGCGACATCGAGTGGACCCCGGCCGCGCTGCACGTGGGCAGCAAGCTCCGGATGGACAAGACCATCTTCGGCGAGGACTTCCAGTACCTGCAGTCGGTGGCGGGCCGGTCGGTGGCCAAGCAGACGATCCCGTCGCCGAACATGGTGCATTACCGGGGTGGGCCGGCGTCGATCGATCCGGCGGTGTACCCCGATGTTGAGGAGTTCTGGGCGGATCTGGCGGCGGCGTATGCCGATGAGGTGGCCCGGCTGGCCGGGCTGGGGTGTACCTATCTGCAGTTCGATGACACCAGCCTGGCGTACCTGAATGACCCGGCGCAGCGGGCCGAGATCGCGGCCCGGGGGGAGGACGCCGAGCATCTGCACCTGCGCTACATCCGCCAGGTCAACGCCGCGCTGGCCGCCAAGCCGGCTGGGCTGGCGGTGACCACGCACCTGTGCCGGGGCAACTTCCGGTCCTCGTGGGCGGCCTCGGGCGGGTATGACTTCGTGGCCGAGGCGCTGTTCTCCGAACTGGCCGTGGATGGGTTCTTCCTGGAGTTCGACGACGAGCGGTCGGGTGGGTTCGCGCCGCTACGGTTCGTGCCGCCGGGCAAGATGGTGGTGCTGGGCCTGGTCACCACCAAACGCGGCGAGCTGGAGGATCCCGACATGCTCAAGCGGCGGATCGAGGAGGCGTCGCGGTTCGTGCCGCTGGAGCAGCTGTGCCTG
>DATCUG010000595.1:0-2287 GCA_036567525.1 Streptosporangiaceae bacterium
CAGCCCGGCGCCGCCTACGGCCCGGTGCGTCCCGGCCAGGGCCAGCCCGGGCGGCAGCCGGGCGGCTAAGGCGATCACGCAGCCGGCCGCGCCGAGCGCGGGCAGGGCCAGCAGCCCGCGGCGCAGCCATCGCCGGTCAGCCGACATGGACCCAGCTGGCCACCGAGGGCACACCGGCCACATCGACCAGGAAGAGCAGGTACCACCCGGGCGGGGCGGAGTTGGCGCTGGCCGGTGCGACCGCGCTCAGCCGGGTGCCGCTGGCCGTGAAGGTGCAGGCGACGTAGCGCTGGTCGAAGTTGCAGGAGTGAGTGACCGCGCCGGGCTTGATCAGGACCAGCCGGGCGATGCTGGCCGCTTGCGGGCTGGTGACCGTGAACGCCGCCCGGTAGCCGAGGGTGGCCGGGGCAGAGGTGATCGTCGGCCGCGCGCCCTTGAACAGGTAGGGCGGGGAGAAGATCTCGCCGGTGTTCTCGTACGTGCCCGAGCTCTGCCCGGCGGACAGCACCCGGCCGTCCGGCAGCAGCAGCGCGGTGGAGTGGTACATCCGCGGCGCCGTCTGCGCCGCCATCTCGGTCCAGGTCCGGGTGGCCGGGTGGTAGATCTCGGGGGTGCGGACCGGCCGGTCGTAGTAGCCGGCCGCGCCGCCGCCCACCACCAGCACCGTGCCGTCGGGCAGCAGCACGCTGTTGGCCCACTGCCGGGCGAAGTGCATCGCGCTGGTGTACGCCCAGGCCGGCTGGCTGGCCGAGAGGCTGAGCAGCTCAGCCGTGCTGGTGACGCCGGACGAGGTGGTCCCGCCGGCCTCCAGGATCTCGGTGAGCCCGGGCAGCAGGACCGACATGTCGGTCACGGTGCGGTTGCCCGACGCCAGCTTCGGGCCCGTGGTCCACGTCGCGGTGGCCGGGTTCAGGTAGTAGGTGGTGGCGGAGTTGGTCCAGGCGAGCAGGCCGCCGCTGGTGAGCTTCACCCGCGGGTAGGTGACCATGGGCTTGTCCGCCGTGGACGGCAGTTTGTTGATGGTATTGCTGGCCGGGTGATAGCGGTCCACGGTGCTCGCGTTAGTGCCGGTGTTGACCGTGCCACCACAGATGATCACCGTGCCGTTGCCGAGCAGCGTCGTCGCCGGGTACCAGCGTGCCTGCGACATCAACGGGCCCTCGGTCCAGGCGCTGGACGCCGGGTCGAAGATGGTCGTGTTGATCACACCCTGAGTGGGGTTGAGCGCGCCCTGCCAGATATGGCCGCCCGCGATGAACACCCGGCCGTCGGGCAGCACCGTGGTACCGGAGCAGAAGATGTCCCGCTGATAGGTCAGTGCGATGTTGGTGATGCGGCCAGTCACCGGGTTCCACAGCACGGCGTCGCTGCCCACCGTGTCGTTGGGCCAGGAGAACAGCAGCACGTTCCCGGTATGCAGCAGGACCGCGTGGATGGAGACCAGGCCCAGGTTGAACGGCGCGGTCCACGAACCGGTGACCGCCGGATCGGCGGCCACCCGGGCCGCCCGGCCGGTGCGCGGTGCGGCGGCCAGTAACCGGGCCGGGAAACTACCCAGCAGTGCCGTGGCGGTGCCCCCGGCGGCCAGGAACCGGCGCCGGCCCACACTCCGTCGATCGTGTCCAGGGACATTCGTCATGCGCAGCTAACCCCCGTAACTCGCGATTAAGCCGAAATGGGTAACGCAAATTTGGTGTCCGCCGACTCTACCGGCGGTGGACGTCATTACCGGCAAGTAATTCTTTTAACGCGCTTTGTATGTGTTTAATAGCGAGGTGCGCCATTTGATCAGGGGTCTGCCGGCTGGGTCCGGGCAGCCAGCCGGGCACGGCCGGTGGCACTGGCGTTCAGAATGAAAAGCATGAAGCTTGGCGGGGTGGCGGGGATCGCCGGGCCGGTGCTGTTCACGGCGGGCTGGCTGGCCAGCTCGCTGCGCCAGGCCGCGCCCATCACCGAGGTGCAGCTCAGCGGGCTGGCCGCGGAGGACGCCCGGGATCCGCAGCTGATGATGGCGGCGTTCATCGTGCTCGGCGGGTGCTCGATCGGGCTGGGCGCCGGCCTGCGCCGGGTCTGCCCCCGGTCGGCCGGGCCGTGGCTGGTCATGCTGGCGGGCGGCGCGACGGTGGCGGCCGGGGTGTTCCGCCGGGACCACCTGCTGCTGACCGGGCCCGGGTTCGCCGGCGAGTCCTGGCACAACCAGGTGCACGACGTGGTCAGCGGCGCCGGCTACGCCGCCATGCTGGCTGCGCCGCTGCTGCTGGCCTGGCGGCTGCGGCGCGAGCCCGGC
>DATCUG010000596.1:0-4990 GCA_036567525.1 Streptosporangiaceae bacterium
ACGCTGGTTGGGGTGCATAAATCCATCGCGTGAAGTAATCGTTAGATTACGTACAGTAGGGAAAGGGTTACGGAGGGCGGTCAGGGCTGACCTGAACACGCAAGTACGGGGGCAAACCGGGCATCTGTCCTGGAAGCAACCGCCCAGCGAGTCTTACCGGTGCTGCTCCCGCGCGTCACAGGAGGGGAACCGACTGATGCGAAGCCGCATCTTCCGAACGTTTGTCGCTGCCGCGGCGGCGGGCGCCACCGCCACCACGCTGGGTCTCGCGGCCTCCGGGGCCGCGAGCGCAGCCGTGCGCCAGCCCGCCCAGCCGCACATCTCCTATCCGCTGATCGGGACGACCAGCCAGGCCGGTTACGAGGCCAGCGGCCGCTACTTCCGCTACATAACCTCGACGCTGACCGTGCCGGACACCTCGTTCCTGACCGGGCTCTACCCGCAGGAGTACATCCAGCTCTCCAACGGCTCACTGGCCAGCGGGGACCAGTACGTGCGGGCCGGCATCGAGTCCTGCATCGTGGCCCGGACGTACGGCGCCACCTGCACGACCGGTAGCTGGGTGTCGTATGTGGAGGCGTTCAACAACTCGCTGAGCGGCCCGTACTTCTCGCACTACTCCGAGCTGTCCGGGGTCAACCAGGGCGACGGCGTCAACTTCAGCATCTACTTCAACCAGGGGGGCAACGAGCTGCACTTCGTGATCACGCCACCGTCCACGTCTGGGCCGGTGCAGTACTACAAGACCCGGGCCTACGGCCCGATCTTCGATCACGCCGCGGCACTGGATGACTTCACCAACAGCACCGGGACGCCGATCGCGCTGCCGCCGTTCGTCCGCTCGTTCCGGATCAACCAGTTCCTGCAGGGCGCGCTGACCACCTACAGCGGCGCCCGTGGCTCGTTCATCGGGCCGTGGACGACCAGCCGGGTGATCGCGACCAGCAACGGCCTGCTGCCGCCGTCCGGGACCACCCGGGTGTCGCCCAGCCCGCTCTGGTCGGACGGCCTGGTGGCCAACGGCGCGGTTCGCCCGTGGGACGCCTTCGGCGTCTGGGCGCGCTGACCGTTCCCGCTGCCCGGGCCGGCTGGCCGGCCCGGGCAGCACCCTGCCGGGCGCCAGGGCCCGCCGGGGGAGGCGGAAAAATGACATGCCCCCGGGTGACCGGGCCCCGATAATCGGCCCCATGGCAGCGACGCCCATCCGGCACTGGCCGCTGTTCGGGCTGCGCCTCCGGACGCCACGCCTGGAACTGCGCCTGCCCTCGCTGGCCGACCTGGACGAACTGGCCAGCCTGGCCGCCGCCGGGATCCACGACCCGGCGGTGCAGCCGTTCGGCGTGCCGTGGACCGACGTCCCGCCGCAGCGGCGGGCGCGCAACCTCGTGCAATATCACTTGCAGCAACTGGGCGCCTGGTCAGCTCAGGACTGGACGCTCAATCTGATGGTTGACATGGGCGGCGTCATCGTCGGCACGCAGGGCATATCCGGGCGCGACTTCGCCGTGCTGCGCGAGGCGCACACCGGCTCCTGGCTGGGCCAGCGCTACCAGGGCCAGGGCATCGGCACCGAGATGCGCGCGGCCGTGCTGGAACTGGCCTTCGCCGGCCTGGGCGCCGAGTACGCCAACTCGGACGCGTTCACCGACAACGCGGCGTCGCTGGGTGTGTCCCGCAAGCTCGGCTATGTCTTCGACGGCATCTCGCGCCAGGTGATCAGGGGCAAGCCCGCGACGCTGCGCCGGCTGCGCCTGGACCGGGCGGCCTGGCAGGCGCACCGCAGCACCGAGGTGGAGATCACCGGCCTGGCCGAATGCCGCCCCGACTTTGGCCTCCCCAGCTAACCCAGCCCGCACTCCCGCGACTCGCGGCTGCGCACGACAGCCCTGCTAATCGTGATCATGACTTGAGTGGCGTGATAGCGCCACCAAAGTCATGATCACGAATTGCCGAACCGACGAGCGAAGCTGTCTTGACAAAAAAAGTTGTCGGTGGGAGAGTGCTGGCATGGCAGTGGATGTGGCTGGGGTTGAGCCGGTGACGGTGCTTGAGCCGGTGGCGGTGATTGACGATCCGGCGGCGGCCGAGGTGTCGCTGGACCCGATGCGGGCCCGGCTGCTGGCCGCGCTGGCCGAGCCAGGCTCGGCCAGCACGCTGGCCACCCGCACCGGGCTGGCCCGGCAGAAGATCAACTACCACCTGCACGCGCTGGAGCGGCACGGCCTGATCGAGCTGGTCGAGGAGCGCAAGCGGGGCAACTGCACCGAACGCGTGCTCCGGGCCACGGCCGCCGCCTACGTGATCTCGCCAGCCGCGCTGGCCGCGGTGGCGCCGGACCCGGGCCGGTCCCCGGACCAGCTGTCCGCCCGGTGGCTGCTCGCCCTGGCCGCCCGGCTGGTCCGCGAGGTCGGCGAGCTGATCACCCGGGCCCGGGCGGCCGGCCAGCCGGTGGCCACGTTCGCCATCGACAGCGAGATCCGGTTTGCCTCGGCCCGGGACCGGGCCGAATTCGCCCAGGAACTGAGCGAAACGATCAAGGACCTGGCGGCCCGGTATCACCACCAGAGTGCACCGGGCGGACGCGCGCACCGGCTGGTGATCGCGCTGCACCCGAGCATCACCCGTCCAGAACAGGAGCAGTAGTCATGGCACGCGAATTCGAGATCCGGCGCGAAGTCGAACTGCCGGCCACCCCCGAGCAGGTCTGGCAGGCCGTCGCGACCGGCGACGGCACCGCCGCGTGGATGTTCCCGGTGGCCGAGGGTGCGCCGAGCCGGGTCGGTGAAGTGTGGGCCGGCCACACGGTGAAAGCATTCGACCCACCGCGTCATCTGCACGTGGCCGCCGAGGGCCCGGACGGCCAGGTGATGAACGCGCTGGAATACCTCATCGAGGCCCAGGACGGCGGCACCGTCGTCCTGCGCTACGTGCACAGCGGCGTGCTCACCGACGACTGGGACAACCAGTACGACTCAGCCGGCCAGCACACCGACTTCTACCTGCACACGCTGGGCCAGTACCTGCGCTACTTCGCCGGCCAGCGGGCCAGCTACATCGCCGCCGAGGGCCCCGAGGCGGCCAAGGCCACGGACGCGTTCGAGAGGCTGCGCCGCGAACTCGGGCTGACCGCGGCCAGCGCGCCCGGTGACCAGGTGCGCCTCACGCCGCCCGGCCTGGACCCGGTGGACGCGGTGCTGGACTACAGCACGCCGAACTTCATCGGCGTGCGCAGCGCCGACGGCCTGTACCGGTTCTTCGGCCGGAACGCGTTCGGCATGCCGGTCGGCCTCAGCCACCACCTGTTCGCGGCCGACGTGGACAAGGACAAGACCCAGCTCGCCTGGCAGTCTTGGCTGGATGGGCTCTACCAGTAACGACCGGTTCGACCTGCTGCTGCGCGGCGGCTGGGTGGTGGACGGCAGCGGCGCCCCGCCGTTCCGGGCCGACCTGGCCGTCGCCGGTGACCGGGTCGCCGCGATCGGCCGGCTGATAACAGCAACTGGGACGGCCGAGCTGGACGTGACCGGCCGCTACCTGATGCCCGGGTTCATCGACGCGCATGTTCACGCCGACGGGCTGGCCGACCGCCCCGACGCGCAGCTGGCCGCGTTGCGCCAGGGCGTCACCACCGTGCTGATCGGCCAGGACGGCCTGTCCTACGCACCGGCCTCAGCCGCCACCATCGAAGCGGTCAGCCAGTACTTCGGCGCGGTGAACGGGCCCTGCCCGGCTGAGCTGGCTGGCGGCTGCACCATCGCTGACGCGCTGGCCCACTACGCCGGGAAGACGGCGCTGAACGTGGCCTGCCTGGCCCCGGCCGGCACGATCCGCGCCGAGGTACTCGGCTTCTCCGCCGCCCCGGCCGCCCCCGCCCAGCTCAAGGCCATGCAAACCATGGTCGAGCAGGCGCTGGAAGACGGCGCGGCCGGCCTGTCCAGCGGGCTCGAGTACCAGCCGGGCCGGTTCGCCGACGCCGCCGAGCTGGCCGCGCTGTGCGCCCCGGTGGCCGCGGCCGGCGCGGTGTACGTGAGCCATCTGCGCGGGTATGAGGCGGACGCCTGGCGCGGCATGCGCGAGCTGACCGAGATCGTCCGCCGGTCCGGGGTGGCCGGGCACGTGTCGCACTATCACGGCCCGGCCGGCATGCTGACCGGGCTGCTCGACGACGCCCGCGGCCAGGGCCTGGACGTGACCTTCGACTCCTACCCCTACCTGCGCGGCAGCACCATCCTCGGCATGCTGGCCCTGCCCGGCGACGTGCAGGCGGGCGGCCCGGCGGCCACGCTGCGGCGGCTGGCCCAGCCGGCCACCCGGCAGCGGCTGGCCCGGGGCTGGTTCCCGGCCATCGGCGGCGTGCTGGACCGGATCACACTGGCTTACGTCGGTGCGGCCGAGTGGTCCTGGGCCGAGGGCGTGCCGCTGCGCGAGGCGGCGGCCACGGCCGGGCTGGACCCGGGGGAGCTGGTCTGCGAGCTGCTCACGGCCAGCCGGCTGGCGGTGGGCTGCGTGTTCGCCCAGCCGCCGACCAACACCGAATCCGACCTGCGCGCCCTGCTCCGGCATGAGGCCCACCTGGCCGGCTCGGATGGGATCCTGCTCGGCCGCTGGCCGCACCCGCGCGGCTGGGGCGCGTTCGCCCGGCTGCTCGGCCGGCACACCCGGGAGCTGGGCGACTGGACCTGGGGCCAGGCCGCGGTGCACCTGGCCGGGCACGCGGCCCGCCGGTTCGGCCTGGCCGGCCGCGGCCTGCTCCGCCCGGGCAGCTACGCCGACGTGGCCATCGTGAACCCGGCGGCCGTGGCCGACCAGGCCGACTTCACCCACCCCCGGCAGCCCGCCCGCGGCGTGCACCACGTGCTGGTCAACGGCCGGTTCGCGCTCCGCGACGGCCAGCTCACCGGCGACCACCCCGGCCGGGCCGTCAAGCGCAGCTAGCTGGCCGGCACCTTCACCGAGCCACGGAACGCGGCCCGCAGCCGGACCTCGGCCC
>DATCUG010000597.1:0-5198 GCA_036567525.1 Streptosporangiaceae bacterium
CGCGCACCGCGGGACTGCGCTTCGCCCGCACCCGCCCGCAGAACGTCCTGCTGCTGAACCAGCTGGCGGCCGGGCTGGCCGCCGAGACCGGGCCGAGGACCCCGGCGCTGTGGGTGACCAGCCTGGCCCGCAGCATCGAGCAGCAGCGCCGGCTGCGCGCCCTGGGCTACGCCGCGTCGCTGCCCAGCGCGCACTGCGTGGGCTACGCCATGGATATCGAGATGGCCTGGTTCGCCCAGTTCGGCGCCCGGCCCGCGCTGGAGGCGCTGCTGCTCGGCCTGCAGCAGGCAGGCCAGGTCAACGTCATCGACGAAGGACAGGCCTGGCACGTCTGCCTCAGCCCGGACGCCGCGGCCGGGCTGCTGGCCAGCGCCGCCCAGGGCGGGTGACCGCGATGTGCGGCATCGCGCTGATCCTCGGCCCGGCGCCGGACCGGGCCACGTTCCGCCGGATGATCACGTCGCTGGCCCCGCGCGGCGAGGTGGAGGAAGTGCTGCTCACCGGCCGGCTGCTGGCCGGCACACAGCGGCTGCGCATCGTGGACGCGGAGCACGCGATCCAGCCGTGGCGGTCGGCCGACGGCCGCTGGGTGCTCTGCTACAACGGCGAGATCTTCAACTACCGGGCCCTGCAGGCCGAGCTGACCAGCCGCGGGCACCGGCTGCGCAGCGCCAGCGACACCGAGGTGGTGCTGGAATCGTTCCTGGAATGGGGCACACCCGCGGTCCGGCGGCTGCGCGGCGAGTTCGCGTTCGCCCTGGCCGACACCGCGGCCGACCGGGTCTACCTGGCCCGGGATCCGCTCGGCGTGAAACCGCTGTACTGGTCCCGCCGCGACGGCTGCCTGCACGTGGCGTCCGAGGTCAAGGCGCTGACCGGGGTGGGCGCGCCGGTCAGCGAGGTACCGCCCGGGCACCACGGCTGGGCCGGCCCGGCCGCCGGCCCGGACCTGGCGCCCTACGTCGACCTGCTCCGGCTGGGTGAAGGCCAGCCGGAGATCGAGGACCCGGACGAGGCGGCCAAGCTGATCCGGGCCGCACTGGAGGACAGCATCCGGGTCCGGGTGGACACCGGGCTGACCGTCGGCGTCATCCTGTCCGGTGGCCTGGACAGCACGCTAGCCCTGCTGCATGTGCGGGAGATGCACCCGGACTGTGTCGCGTTCACCATCGGGGCGCCGGGCAGCCAGGACCTGGCCTACGCGCGCCGGCTGACCGCCGAGCTGGGCGTGCCGCACGAGGTCATCGAGCTGCGGCCTCGAGATATCCGGCTGGCAGACATCCGGGATGCGGTCCGGCTCGGTGAGCTGACCGAGTACGGCGACATCATCAACGAGGTGGTGTCGGTGCCGCTGTTCCGCCGGATCCACCAGCTCGGGGTCAAGGTGGTGCTGTCCGGCGACGGCTCGGACGAGCTGTTCGGCGGCTACCCGATGTACTTCCAGGTCAGCGAGGACCAGGCCCGGCGGCTGTTCCTGCACAAGATCCGCAACCTGTGCCGGACCGAGCTGCAGCGGCTGGACCGGGCCAGCATGGGGCACGGCACCGAGCTGCGCGTCCCATTTCTCGACCTGGCCCTGGTCGAGCTGGCCATGCGGCTGCCGCGGGACTTCAAGCAGCGGCACGGCCAGGACAAGTGGATCCTCCGGCACGCGTTCGCCGACTTCGTGCCGGATTACATCTGGCGGCGGCCGAAGGACATGATGTCCTACTCGTCCGGGCTGCACGAGCGGGCCCGGCTGTTCAAGCCGCTGTTCCCGCGGCTGCACCGGTCGCTGGGCTACGACCTGCTGGAACCGGTGCGCCGCGACTTCGACACGGTGCTGGAACGGTGCGGCCACAACCTGGACCGGGCCATCGCCGACGCCGCCGCCCGGCAGGACTACCGGCTCACCGAACGCGCCCGCGACCTGGCCGGCGCAGCCCGCTGGAACCTGGTTCTGGCCCTCCGCAACCGGTCGCAGCGAGGCCCGCAACCGTGATCATGGGCTAAGTAGCGCTAGGACCCTACCTACGCCGTGATCACGAACCGGTTCCCTCGCGGACCACCGCGACGCCCCCTGGCGGCAGTTCCAGCGAGCCGGTCGCCTCGGCACCGGTCAGCAAGTCCACGCCGCTGGCTGGGACAGTCGCGGGCTCGGTGGTGTGGTTGAGCACAAACAGCCAGGACCGGCCGTCGGCACTGCGCCGCCGGACCGCCTCCACCCCGGGCGGCAGCCCGGGGACTTCAGGCGACAGCCCAGCCACCGTCAGTGCGGCGCCGAGGAGCTGATCATGGGCGACCGGGTCCAGTTCAGTGGACAGGTACCAGGCGCTGCCGCGTCCCACCTCGTGCCGGGTCATCGCGGGGTGGCCAGCCAGCGGGCCGGCCGCGTAGCTGCCCAGCACCTCCGCACCCGTGACTGCCATCAGCTCGCTCCATGTGCTGCCGTGTGCACCGTTGCTTAGCGGAACCGAGTCCCCCTCGGGTAGCGGGAAGAACTCTTCGATCCGGATGCCGAGCAGGTCGCGCAGCGCGCCCGGGTAGCCGCCCAGCCGGACCTGGCCGGCCGCATCGACCAGCCCGCTGCCGAACGACACGACCAGCACGCCGCCGCCGGCCACGAACTGCCGCAGCGCTTCGGCGCCCGCGTCGGTGACCAGGTACAGCGCCGGGGCCAGCAGCAGCCGGTACCCGGACAGATCACCCGCCGGGTGGGCCAGGTCGCAGACGATCCCAGCCCGGCGCAGCGCCGCGTGATCGCGGCGCACCGCGTTCAGGTAGCGCAGGCCCGCGCCGCGCAGCCCCTGGCTGTCCAGCGCCCACCAGGCACCGGCGTCCAGCAGCACGGCGGCCTGCGCGGTGACCGTGCTGCCGGCCACCTCAGCGAGCCGCTGCACGGCCGCGCCGAGCGCGGACACCTCGCGGAACGCCGCGGTGTCCGGGCCGGCGTGCGGCAGCATCGCGGAGTGCCACATCTCGGCCCCGGCCCGGGACGCCCGCCACTGGAAGAACAGCACGCTGTCCGAGCCGCGGGCCAGGTAGCCCAGGCTGTCCCGGAGCATCCGGCCGGGCGGCCGGCTGAGCACCCGGCCGCCCGCGTAGACCAGCCGGGTGGCCTGCTCCATCAGCAGCCACGGCCGGCCGCCTGCCCAGGACCGGGCCCGGTCGGCGGCGAACGCGATGTCGGCCTGCCCGTCCGGTCCGGTGGACGACAGGTAGTGGTCCACCGCGACCACGTCCACCTCGCGGCACCACGCCCACGGGTCGATGACCTGGTAGTCCGGCAGCATCAGGTTGGTGGTGACCGGCACCCCCGGCGCGGCCGCGCGGATCTCGTCGCGCTGTTCGCAGTACGCGGCCAGCAGCTCGTCCGACCAGAACCGGCTGAAGTCCAGCAGCTGCCCTGGATTGCCCCGCCACTGGGTGGCCCGTGGCGGCTGCACCTGCGGCCACGCCGAATAGCACTGGCTCCAGAACGTGGTCCCCCAGGCCGCGTTCAGCTCAGCCAGGCCGTCCGCTCCCGCGCCGTACCGTTTCTGCAGCCAGCTTCTGAACGCCCGTGCCGCGTGCTGACACCAGCACAGCGTGCCGTATTCGTTGTGCACGTGCCACAGCGCCACGGCCGGATGCTGGCCATACCGGGCGGCCAGGGTGACGGCAATGCGCCGTGCGGCCGCCCGGTAGGCAGGCGCGGCCGCGCAGTAGGTGTCCCGGCTGCCGTGCGTCAGCCGCACCCCGTCCCGGGTCACCGGCATCGCGTCCGGGTGGGCCAGCGTGAACCAGGGCGGCGGCGACGCGGTCGGGGTGGCCAGGATCACCCGGACCTGGCTGGCGGCCAGCCGGTCCAGGGTGGCGTCGAGCCAGCCGAAGTCGTACCGGCCTTCCTCCGGTTCGAGCCGAGCCCAGGAGAACACCCCGACGGTGGCCGTGTTCACCCGGGCCGCCCGCATCAGCGCGCCGTCCTCGGCCCAGACCGGCTCGTCCCACTGCTCCGGGTTGTAGTCCCCGCCGAACCAGAGACTCACGGGTAGATCCGGAACGCGGCCAGCCGTACCGGGCCGTCCAGCAGCAGGTACAGGTCGGTCGCCCGGCCGGGGCTGGCCAGGTCGCGCAGGGCCACGCTGACGTCGGTGTAGGTGTACCGGCTGCCGGTCGCGGGCACGGTCAGCCGGCCGAGTGGCTCACACGCCGGGCCGGCCTGCAGCGTCACGCTGGCCGGGGCCGGGTCGTCGCGGGCCACCCGCACGGTCAGCGTCAGCGGCCCGGGCCCCAGGTCGGTCTCCCGGAACCCGATCCAGCCGGGCACCGGGCCGGCCGGCGTCACCGCGTCACCCCGTTCCCGGGTCTCGTCGACCAGCGTGATGCCCTCGTAGTCATCGAAGTCCGCGGCCCGGACCCAGGCACCCCGGACCGGCCGCGGCGGCGGCACCGGGCCGCGCACCCGCAGCCACCCGGACTGCCGGATGGCCGCGCTGGACGAGCCCACCTTGACCAGGTATTCGCCGGGATCCACGGTCATCCGGCCAGCCGCCACATCCCAATAGGCCAGCGCGGACACCGGTACCCGCAGCTCGGCCCGGCCGGTCTCCCCGGGGGCCAGCGACAGCCGGGTGAACCCGGCCAGCGCACCGCGCGGCCGGGGGCGGCGCGGCGCGACCGGGCCGGTGTAGCACTGCACCACCTCGGTCCCGGGCCGGGTGCCGGTGTTGGTCACCTGGACCGTGACGGTCAGCGTGCCGTCCGGATCCACCTCGGGTGGGTCCAGGCGCAGCCCGGAGTAGCTGAACGTGGTGTAGCTCAGCCCGTGCCCGAACGGGTACAGCGGGCAGCCATCGAAGTACAGGTAGGTGCGCCGGGTCTTGATGATGTCGTAGTCGAGCAGCCCGGGCAGGTCGTCGTCGGCCGCGTACCAGGTCTGCGCCAGCCGCCCGGCCGGCTCGTGCGCGCCGAGCAGCACGCCGGCCAGCGCCCGGCCGGTCTCCTGGCCGCCGTGGCTGGTCCACACGATGGCGGGCACGTGGTCCGCGGCCCAGCCGAGCGCGTACGGGTAGCTGCTCATCACCACCAGGACCAGTCGCGGGCAGGCCGCGTACACGGCCCGGATCAGCCGGTCCTGGGCGGGCGGCAGGGCCAGCGTGGCCCGGTCCTGGTTCTCCCGGCCGTTGATCATCGGGTCGTTGCCCAGCACCAGCACGCAGCGGCCCGCCGCGGCGGCC
>DATCUG010000598.1:0-4167 GCA_036567525.1 Streptosporangiaceae bacterium
CTGGTGCAGAAGCTGGCCCCGTCGCTGACCGCGTCGGTGCCGAGCACCGGCAACGCCACCCCCGGGGGGCCGCAGACGGCCGGCGGCCGGTTCCCGGGCGGGGGTGGCGGCCCGCTCCAGCAGGCGGCCAACGCGGCGCACAACGTGGCCGTGCACCTCACCGCGCCGGTCACCATCGGCGCCGTGATCCTGGCCGTGGTGCTGGCCGTGGCCGGCGGCCTCATCGCCGGCTCGTTCGGCGGCTGGCGCGCCGCGCGGCTCCGCCCGGCCGCGGCGTTGTCCAGGGTCGAGTGAGCAGAGCTGAGTGAGCACAGCCGAGTAAGCACAGCCGGATAGCGGAGTGAGGAGACCATGTACAAGCTGACAGGCGTCACCAAGCGGTACCAGAAAGGCCGGGCCACGGTGGACGCGCTGGCCGGCGTGGATGTCGTCATCGAGGACGGGGAGTGGCTGGCCATCCAGGGCCCGACCGGCCACGGGAAAACTACCCTGCTGCAGGTGCTGGGCGGGCTGGACCGGCCCACCTCGGGCATCGTGGATTTCGACGGGCAGGACCTGGCCGCGATGCGGGAGGCCCAGGTGACCAAGGTCCGGGCCGAAGCCATCGGGTTCATCTTCCAGACGTTCAACCTGATCCCCACGCTGAGCGCCCGGGAGAACGTGGAGGTCGCCCTGGTCCCGCACGGCGTCAGCGCGGCGGACCGGGCGGACCGGGCCAGCCAGGCGCTGGCCAGCGTCGGCCTGGCCGAGCGGGAGCGGCACCTGCCGTCCGAGCTGTCCGGCGGTCAGCAGCAGCGGGTGGCCATCGCCCGGGCGCTGGTCAAGAGCCCCAAGGTGCTGCTGGCCGACGAGCCCACCGGGAACCTGGACGAGAACACCCGGGACGACATCATGGGCCTGCTGGAGACGCTGTGGCAGCAGGCCGGGCTCACGCTCATCCTGGTCACCCACGACACCTCGGTGGCCCGCCGGGCGCAGCGGATCGGGGTCATGCAGCACGGCAAGCTGTCCATCCGGGCGGACACCCGGGGCGCGGCTACCTGAGGGTCACCGCTCGGTGCGGGCCCCGGCTGAGTCGGACGTGGCCTCGTCGTCCGGCTTGGCCGGGATCGCCTGCTCGCACCAGACGATCTTGCCGTCCCGGGTGCGCCGGGCGCCCCAGCGCTGGGCTAGCTGGCTGACCACTTCCAGGCCGCGGCCGCATTCCTCGTCGCGGCCCGCGTGCCGCAGCCGGGGCAGCGCCGAGGAGTTGTCCAGCACCTCGCAGACCAGGGGACCGTCCAGCACCAGCCGGATGGTGACCTCGCCGGTGGCGTACCGGATCGCGTTGGTGACGAGCTCGGACACCAGCAGCTCGGTGGTGGGCAGCAGCTCGTCCAGGCCCCACCGGGTGAGCGGCTCGCGGATCAGATGCCGGGCCTTGGCCGCCGAGGTCAGCTCGGGTGGCACCGACCAGCTGGCGTGGTGGTCGGCGGGGATCTTGCTCAGCCGGGCGATCAGGATGGCGATGTCGTCCCGCTGCTGGTGGGCGTACACCCCAGCCAGGGCGGCGCGGCACAGGTCATCGAGCGGCCGCTCGCCCGCCTCACCGTCGAACACCTCGCGGAGGAAGTTGAGCCCGTCGTCGATGTCCCGGTGCCGGTCCTCGACCAGCCCGTCGGTGTACAGCACCAGCAGGCTGCCGTCTTCGATCTCGATGGTGCGGCTCTCGATCGGTGACTCACCGACGCCGAGCGGCGGGGCCGGGTAGGTGTCCAGGAACTCGGTGCTGCCGTCCGGCCGGACCAGCAGCGGCGGCAGATGGCCGGCCGAGGCGATCTCGCAGCTCCCGGTGACCGCGTCGTACAGCGCGTAGGCACAGGTGGCGAAGTGCGGCTCGCGTTCGCCCAGCGAGGTCATCAGCTCGTTGAGCTGGGCCAGCGACTCATCCGGCGGCAGTTCCAGGGTGGCCAGCGTGTGGATCGCGGTGCGCAGCCGGCCCATGGTCACCGCGGCCCGCACGCCGTGCCCGGCCACGTCCCCCACGACCAGGGCGGCCCGGGCCCCGGGCAGCGCGATCGACTCGTACCAGTCCCCGCCGACCTCGATCAGCTTGCTGCCCGGCAGGTACCGGTGCTTCACGTCCATCGAGGACGGCGCGGACAGCCCGGTGGGCAGCAAGCTGCGCTGCAACGTCAGCGCGGTGGTGCGCTCCCGGTTGTACTGCCGGGCGTTGTCGATGAAGATCGCGGCCCGGGAGGCGAACTCCATGCCGATCTCGGAGTCGTAGTCGTCGAACTGCCGGTAGCCCGCCTTGCGGGTGCACACGAAGAAGCCGAGCGACGTGTCCTTGGTGGCCAGCGGGAGCAGCAGCATGGACACATCGGACAGCAGCTTGGCCACCGGCCGGCGCAGCCACGATTCGGCGATCTTGACCGCCTTGCCGTTGTCCATGGCGGCGATCCGGACCGGCTTGCCGGTCTCCATGCACTCCACGTACGGCGTGTCCGGCGGGTACAGCAGCACCTCGCCGGTGGGGAACGCGGCGTCCCAGCCGGGCGAGCCGTCGTCGGTGGCCACCGCCAGGCGGCGCATCAGCTGCGACCCGTCCGGCGGGTTGACCGGGAACTCGTCACCCGCGGCCACGCTCTCCAGCACCAGCAGGCCGGCCGCCGTGCAGAAGTGCGGCACCAGGATGTTGATCAGGCCGCGGGCCACCTGGTCCAGGTCCAGCGTCGCGCCGATCTGGCGGAACGTGTCATCCAGCAGCGAGTGCCGCATCAGCGCCGGGTCCACGAACCGCTCGGCCTTGGTCGGCGGCATGCGCAGCACGGCCAGCGCGGTCAGGCCGGGCTTGTCCCCGTCACCGAGCATCGGCTGGACGCTGGCCACCGTCTCCACCCGGCGCCCTTCCCGGGTGCTGATCGGCAGCACGGCGGTGGCTTCGCGGCCCGCCTTGACCGCCTCCAGCAGCTGGGTCAGCGCGGGCTCGGCCGTGCTCCGGCCAGCCACCAGGTCACCGAGCTGGGCCCCGACCAGGGAATCCGGGTCCAGGGGCAGGATCTCGGGCGCGTTGCGGTCATGCTGAATGATCCGTCCGTCCTCATCGATGCCGAGGATGAGAGTCCGCACGGATACGTTTGATAGCAGAGCGGTGATCTTCCCCACCGTACCTGATGTCGGGTTATGCGTCCTGGCTGGTGCTCGTTCCGGTTTATCCAGTATTTGTTTCAGTTATGCCCCATCAGCGGCGCGCAGACCACCCATTCGCGTGCACTGGTGCCGTCAGCTGGGCCAGCCCGGCGGCCGGCGCGTGATCGCAGCCAGAAATGGCCACGTGACGGCCGCTGCGCCCGCGATCATGGCCGCAGGAGCGACGAGGGAGAACTGATGCCACGGGTGACGGTGCTGGGCAGCCTGAACATGGACATTTCGGTCAACGTGCCGCGGCTAGCCGGTCCCGGGGAGACGGTGCTCGGCTCCGCGGTCCGGCTGCAGCCCGGCGGCAAGGGCGCCAACCAGGCGCTGGCCGCGGCCCGGCTGGGCGCGTCGGTGCGGATGGTGGGCTGCTGCGGGGCCGACGACTTCGGGGTGACCTGCCGCGGCGCGCTGAGCGGCGCCGGGGTGGACGTGAGCGCGGTCCGGGTGGCTGAGCAGGCCAGCACCGGGCTCGCCCTGATCAGCGTGGACCCGGCTGGCGAGAACTCGATCATCGTCGCGCCGGAGGCGAACGGCCTGGCTGGGCCGGCCGAGGCGGCCGCGGCGCTGGCCGGGCCGGCCGACGCGCTGGTGCTGTCCGCGGAGATCCCGGTGGCCGTGCTGGCCGAGGCGCTGGCTCAGGCCCGCGCGGCCGGGGTGCTGACCGTGCTCAACCTGGCGCCGGTGCCGGCCGGCGCTGAAGCGCTGCTGGCCGCCGGGGTGGACTGGCTGGTGGTCAACGCCCCCGAGGCCGGGGCGCTGCTGGGGAAGCCGGTGACCGGCGCCGGCGCCCCCTCGGCCGCGGTGACGCTGGCCGGGCTGGGGCCGGCCCACGTGGTGATCACTCTGGGCCCGGCCGGCGCGGTGCTCGGCGGCGCGGCGGGCACGCACACCGTGCCGGGGTTCTCCGTGCCCAGCGTGGACAGCGTCGGGGCCGGGGACGCGTTTGTGGCCGCGCTGGGCGTGGCCGCCGCGGCCGGGGTGCCGCCC
>DATCUG010000599.1:0-3784 GCA_036567525.1 Streptosporangiaceae bacterium
GGCTGACGGGGCGAGGCAGGCGAGGGAAGATGACGACACCACAGGACCATTCACCGCAGGCACGGCCCGGGCTGTCCCGGCGGGCCTTACTGTCCGGAACCGCGCTCACCGCGGCCGCCCTGGCGGCCCGCCCGGCCGCAGCCCGGGCCGCGGTCACCGAAGCCGGTCGGGCCGGCGCTGGCCTGGGCGCCGGCCCATCCGGGCACACGATCACATTCGATCCGTACTCACTGATGGTCGACGGCCGCCGGCTGTTCGTCTGGTCCGGGGAGTTCCACCCGTTCCGGCTGCCCAGCCCGTCGCTCTGGCTGGACATCCTGCAGAAGATGAAGGCCAGCGGCTACAACGCGGTGTGCATGTACTTCAACTGGAGCTACCACTCCGCCGCGCCGGGCAGCTACGACTTCACCGGTGTCCGGGACATGGACCTGGTCATGCGGATGGCCGCGGACACCGGCATCTACGTGCTGGCCCGGCCCGGCCCGTACATCAACGGCGAGCTGAACGCGGGCGGCTTCCCCGGCTGGCTGACCGGCACCGCGGCCGTGGCCCGCACCGACGACCCGGTGTACCTGGGCTACGTGGACGAGTGGCTGACCGCCATCGACGGCGTCCTGGCCCGGCACCAGCTCACCGACGGCGGCGGCACGCTGCTGCTGTACCAGATCGAGAACGAGTACGCGTCGTACCTGGGCAGCCCGACCGGGATCAACTACATGGCGCACTTGTACGCCAAGGTCCGCGCGGACGGCATCACGGTGCCGATCTACCACAACGACAAGGGCCGCAACGGCGACTGGGTACCCGGCAGTTTCCCGATGCCGGACAGCAACTACCTGTACGCGTTCGACGGCTACCCGTCGGCCAGCGGTGCCCCGCCGGACTGGGGCTACTACGGACCGGGCGGGGCCAAGGGCGGCGCCAGCGCCAGCCCCACCACGCCCGGCTTCGAGGCCGAGTTCGGCGGCGGCTGGTTCGACCCGTGGGGCGGCGCGCCGTGGCAGCGCCAGGGCTACAGCTACGAGCGCGCGTTCGACGGCCCGGCCTACGAGCGCCAGTTCTACCTGACCAACGTGGCCAACGGGATCAAGCTGCACAACGTGTACATGACGTTCGGCGGCACGTCCTGGGGCTGGCTGCCCGCGCCGCTGGTGTACACCTCCTACGACTACGGCGCGGCCATCAGCGAACCGCGCCAGCTCACCGGCAAGGTCCCGGCCATGAAGGAGCTCGGCTACTTCCTGCAGGCCGTGCCGGACATCACCAAGCTGGACACCGCCGCCCCGGTCACCGCGTCGAACTCGCTGGTCAAGACGTACCACCTGGCCAACCCGGACAGCGGCACCAACGTCTTCTTCGTGCGTAACGACCACACCGCCGATCTGGCGTTCACC
The DNA here is from genome assembly GCA_036567525.1 of Streptosporangiaceae bacterium. Lineage (GTDB taxonomy): Bacteria > Actinomycetota > Actinomycetes > Streptosporangiales > Streptosporangiaceae > RYN-230. The sequence continues at coordinate 1,395 of DATCUG010000599.1, forward strand.
GTGCCGGTGAGCACCGCGGACGGCTCGTACACCGTGCCGCAGGCGGGCACGCTGCAGCTCAACGGCAAGGACATGAAGGTCATCGTGGCCGGGTACGCGCTGGACTCGGCCCACCTGGTGTACTCCACGTCGCACCTGATGACGCACGCCCCGGTGGGCGGCCAGGACGTCGCGCTGCTGGCCAGCCGGCCGGGTGACGACGGCGAGACCGTGCTGCGCTACCCGGCGGCCGCGTCCGGCCCGGCCGTCCGCGTGCTCGGCGGGACCGGGGTGACCAGTTCCTGGGACGCCAGCACCGGGGACCTGCTGCTCGGCTACTCACACCAGGGCGTGACCCGGATCCAGGTCGCCCCGGCCGGCGGGCGGTCGCTGCTCCTGCTGGCCGTGGACGACACCGCGGCCGGGACGTTCTGGCGGCTGGACACCGCGGCCGGCCCGGTACTGGTCAGCGGGCCGGCCCTGGTCCGCACGGCAACGGTGCGGGGCGCCGTGCTGGAACTCACTGGGGACACCGCGGCGGCCACGCCGCTGGAGGTGTGGGCACCCCGGACGGCCGCCGTGGTGGTCTGGAACGGGCGGCCGGTCCCGGTGACCCGGACCGCCTCGGGCAGCCTGGCCAGCCGCAACCCGATCAGCGGGCCGCCCGCGGTCGAGCTGCCCGCACTGACCGGGTGGAAGTACGCCGCGGAGAACCCGGAAGCCGATCCGGCGTTCGACGACAGCGGCTGGACGCTGGCTGACAAGACCACCTCGGCCAGTGCCACCCCGGTGCCGGCCGGGCAGCCGGTGCTGTTCGTGGACGACTACGGCTTCCACTACGGCGACGTGTGGTACCGCGGCTCATGGTCCGGCACGGCCGGCGCCACCTCGGTCAGCCTGAGCTACCAGACCGGCCAGGCCGGCATGTTCCTGGCCTGGCTGGATGGGCAGTTCCTGGGCGCGGGCGAGATGCCGGTCCCGGCGTCCAGCCAGTCCACCACGCAGGGCTGGACGGCCACCGTGCCGCTGGCCATCCCGGCGGCCGGGCAGGACGACGGCCCGCACGTGCTGGCCGTGCTGGTCCGGTCCATGGCGCACCAGGAGGACGGTGGCGCCAACCAGGCGTTCAAGCAGGCCCTCGGCCTCACCGCGGTCACCTTCACCGGCGCCTCACCCCAGGTCACCTGGCGCATCCAGGGCGCGCAGGCGGGCCAGGACCCTGCCCGTGGCCCGATGAACAACGGCGGCCTGTACGGCGAGCGGGCCGGCTGGTACCTACCCGGTTTCGACGACCACGGCTGGACAAACATCACGCTGCCGAACGCCAGTACCCGGCCGGGCGTCGCCTGGTACCGCACCCGGTTCCAGCTGGACGTGCCACCAGGCGTGGATGCCTCCCTGGGCCTGACCATCACCGACTCGCCGTCCAAGTCCTACCGGGCGCAGATCTTCCTGAACGGCTGGAACGTCGGGCAGTACATCAACAACGTCGGCCCGCAGACGACGTTCGTGCTGCCGAACGGGCTGCTACAGCCGCATGGGCAGAACACGCTGGCCATCGCCGTGCTGGCCGACGGCAGCACCACCGGCGGGCTGGGCACCGTGACGCTGGCCAACCTGGGCACGGTGGCAGGCGGCGTCCCGGTGCACCCGGTCCTGGCCCCCGATCGGTGAGCCGGTAGCCCCGGGGTGCGCAGGCAGTTCCCCTCTAGTACGCTGACTGATATATTGGCCGCCGTACTAGAGGGGAGGCCGGATGCCAGCGGACAACCGGGGCCGGGGCGACCCGGGCGGCCAGGACGTGCTGCGCCGGGCCGGCGACGCGTCGGTGCTCATCCTGACCAGCCTGGCCGACGGCCCCAAGCACGGCTACGCGCTGATCCAGGACATCAAGGAGTTCGCCGGGCTGCAGCTTGGCCCGGGCACGCTGTACGGCGCGCTGGACCGGCTGGAACGGCTCGGCCTGGCCGAGGCGCTGCCCACCGACGAGCGGCGGCACCCATACCAGATCACGGCGGCCGGGGCGGCAGCGCTGCGCGCGCACCTCGACGCGCTGGAACGGGTCAGCGCGGTGGGCCGGCTCCGGCTGCGGCTGGGCGGCATCTGATGCCCGGGCTACCGCCGGCCCGTTCGGTCCGCCTCGCGCTGCGCTGCTACCCGCGGCGGTGGCGGCGACGGCACGGCGCCGAGGCCGCCGAACTGGCCGGGCTGCTGATCCGGGACGGCGTGCCGGCCCGCTCGATCGCCTGCAGCTATCTCTGCGCCGCGGCCCGGGAGCGGCTCACCCCGCAGCCCGGTCACCGGCTGACCGCGGCGGCGGCCGCCCTGCTGATCGCGGCGGGCTCGCTCAGCGTCCCGCTGGGCCTGCTGTCCGCGTCCGCATCGGCCAGCGCGGCCAGCGCGACCCGGGC
>DATCUG010000600.1:0-2045 GCA_036567525.1 Streptosporangiaceae bacterium
CCGCCGTGTCCCCAGCCGGGTGGGCGGCCAGCATCTTGACCGCGACCTCGGTGCCGGTGCTCAGCTCGGTGGCCCGCCATACCGGTCCGGTCCCGCTGGCCATGGCCGGGGGGCCAAGCGGGACAGTCAGCCGGAAGCGGCGATCGAGGATCGCCCCTGCCGTGAGCGGAGCCACTCGCTAAGTCTGCCCGAGCCAGTCACGAAGCCGCTGAACCACCGCAAAAAGGACGGTGCCGAGGGGCGGATAACGGACCGGTAACGAGCCGGCTAGCGGGAATGTTGAGCGATCAACTAATGTTGGCAGGGGCACGAGGACACGAGCAGCCGTCCCAGAGGAGATGCCATGCCAGCGGTGACCGTCGACGACATCCTGGTCCTGCCGCGCGTCGCAGAGCCGGACGCGGCCACGGCGGCCGAGCGGCCGGTCCTGTCCGTGACCACCGCGCCGTCCGGGTTCGAAGGTGAGGGCTTCCCGGTCCGCCGCGCGTTCGCCGGCGTGGACCTGCGCCAGCTCGACCCGTTCATCCACATGGACCAGATGGGCGAGGTGGACTACGCGCCCGGTGAGCCCAAGGGCACGGCCTGGCACCCGCACCGCGGTTTCGAGACCGTCACGTACATCATTGACGGCGTGTTCCGGCACCAGGACTCCAACGGCGGCGGCGGGCTGATCACCAACGGCGACACCCAGTGGATGACCGCGGGCGGCGGCATCCTGCACATCGAGGAGCCGCCCGAGGACCTGGTGATGAGCGGCGGCCTGTTCCACGGCTTCCAGCTGTGGGTGAACCTGCCCCGGCGGCTCAAGATGACCAACCCGCGCTACCAGGACATCCGGGCCCAGCAGGTATCGCTGCTGTCCTCCGCGGACGGCGGCACGCTGATCCGGGTCATCGCCGGGGATCTGGCCGGCCATCCCGGCCCGGGCATCACGCACACGCCGATCACGCTGCTGCACGCGACCGTGCAGCCCGGCGCCCAGCTCCGGCTGCCGTGGCGCCGCGAGTTCAACGCGCTGGTCTACGTGCTGGCCGGGTCGGGCAGGGTCGGCCCGCAGCACCACCCGGTGCGCACCGGCCAGCTGGCCGTATTCGGCGCCGGCGACGCGCTGACCGTGCAGGCCAGCCCGGCCCAGGACGGCCCCAGCCGTGAGCTGGACATCCTGGTTCTGGGCGGCGAGCCGATCCGGGAGCCGGTGGCCGCGTACGGGCCGTTCGTGATGAACACCCGGGACGAACTGGTCCAGGCGTTCGAGGACTTCCAGGCCGGCCGGCTCGGCACCATCCCGGCCGAGCCGCACCCCGGGCACGACGTCCTCTAACCAGGCCCGCAGCAGGCTGCGCCGCTGAAACTTTCCCGATCGGCCCCCTCTTCCGGGCAGCTTTCCGGCCGCCGGCCAGGTACCGCCCGGCCGCCCCGGCCCCCCCGCTCTCATCCCTAACGCTCCTGCTCACAGCCGTGCCGTCGGCCGGTGCCGGGCCGCCACGGGCCAGCCAAGCGGCAGCCGCCGTGGCCGGCTGCGCCGTGCGCCGCGCGGCCGTCTGTACCTGCCCTCCGGGTCGTGCCTATCTTCGCCGCAAAGAGCGGCCGAAGTGGACTGCCCCGAGGAGGAACCCCGCATGAGACCAAAGTTGCGCATCAGAGCCGGGTATTTCCGGTTGCGGCAGGTGCTGACCGGATTAGCCGTAGTCGGGCTGGGCTGCGCGGGCCTGGCCGCCGTCACGGCCGCGCCGGCCAGCGCGGCCACCTCGTGCCAGGTGGCCTACTCGGCCAACTCGTGGAGCACCGGCTTCACCGCCTCGATCACCATCACCAATGAGGGCTCGGCGCTGACGTCGTGGACGCTGACATACGCGTACAGCGGCAACCAGCAGCTGACCCAGGGCTGGTCGGGGAACTGGTCACAGTCCGGCCAGAACGTCACCGTGACCAACGCGAGCTGGAACGGGGCCCTGGCCACCGGCGCCTCCACCCAGATCGGCGCCAACTTCTCCTACAGCGGCACCAACACCGCCCCCACCGCCTTCAGCATCAACGGCACTGCT
>DATCUG010000601.1:0-2376 GCA_036567525.1 Streptosporangiaceae bacterium
CGCGCTGTTCCTGGCCAAGCATCCGCCGGGCTGGATCCGCGGCGCGGCCGACGGCGCCGACGCGGCCGTCCCGGCGGTGGCCGTCGCGGCCGCCATCACGCTGGCCCCGGCGAGCTGGGCCCGGATCTCCCGCTCCAGAACGAGTGAGCGGGCGGCCCACACCCGGTGGGCGATATACGCGCTGGCCGGGGGCGTGGCGGCGGCCACGGTGGGGCCGTGGCTGGTGCTGGTGCTGGCCGCCTGCGGGCTAGCCGAGGTCGGGCTGACCACCACCCGGGCCGGGATCGGCCGGCCAGACGACGGCCAGCCCGGCGACGGCCGGCCAGGCGACGGCGGGCCAGGCGACGGGCGGGCCCACCGGGGCCGCGGTGCGCTGCTGCTGCCGCTGGCCGCGGTGCCGGCCGCCGGCGGGCTGCTCGCGGTGGCCTGGGTGGCGTTCAAGGTGGGCGCGCTGTCCTACGGCGGCGGCTTCGTGATCATCCCGCTGATGCAGCACGACGCGGTGCACACCTACCACTGGATGACGGCCGCGCAGTTTCTCGACGCGGTTGCGCTGGGCCAGGTCACGCCGGGACCGGTGGTGCAGACGGTGGCGGTGGTCGGCTACGCGGCGCACGGCGTGGCTGGCGGGCTGCTTGCCTCGGCGGTCGCGTTCACCCCATCGTTCCTGTTCGTGCTGGGTGGCGGCCGCTACTTCGGCCGGCTCCGCGGCAACGGCCGGGTGCAGGCGTTCCTGACCGGGGCCGGGCCGGCCGCCATCGGCGCCATCGCCGGGGCGGCCATCCCGCTCGGCCTGGCGCTCGGCCAGCTGTGGCAGGCCGGGCTGCTGGCGCTGGCCGCGCTGTGGCTGATCGGGCTGCGCCGCGGCGTGGTCAGCGGCATCGCCGGGGCGGCCGCCCTCGGCGTGCTGGCCTTCCTGGCCGGCGCGCCCGTGCGGTAGCTCAGTGCGGTAGCTCAGTGCGGTAGCTCAGCGCGATAGATCAGTGGGATAGATCACCTGGTCCGCTGCGCGCGGGCACATTGCGCGACCCGGGCTGACCCCCGATGCTGGGGCCTATGCCACGAGACGAGGACGTCGCCGCGCTGCTCGGCGCCGGCTACGGCACGGTGCTCTGGGAGCCGGGTCCTGAGGTCATCGAGCACGCTCAGGTCACCCGGTACCAGCGCTGGCTGGCCGGGCAGCGGGGCGTGCCCACCGGCAGCTACGCCGAGCTGTGGGACTGGTCGGTGGACGAGCCCGCCGCGTTCTGGGACTCGATCTGGGACTACTTCGACGTGCTCGGTGAGCGCGGCGTCGGCCCCGCGCTGACCGGTGGCCTGCCGGACGCCGAGTGGTTCCCCAGCGCCACGCTGAACTACGCGCGGAACGCGCTGCGCACGGCCAGCACCGATCCCGGCCGGGTGGCCATCATCGCCGCCGCCGAGGACGGCCAGCCGCGCCGGATGACCTACGGGGAGCTGGCCGCCGAGGTGACCCGGGTCCAGGCCGCGCTGCGCGAGCTCGGCGTGACCCGGGGCGACCGGGTGGCCGGCTATCTACCGACCGTGCCCGAGTCGGTGATCGCGCTGCTGGCTACAGCCAGCCTCGGCGCGATCTGGTCGTCTTGCTCACCCGACTTCGGCGCGCACAGCGTGATTGACCGGTTCGCGCAGATCACCCCCAAGGTGCTCGTCGCGGTGGCTGGCTACCGCTACAACGGGCGGGCGTTCGGCAGAGAAGATGCCCTGGCGGAAATCGTCGCCGGCCTGCCCGGCCTGGGCGCGGTGATCATGGTGGGCGGGCGGCCCGATGGGCCGCCGGTGACCGCGGCCGTGCAGGCGGCCGGGGCCAGCCTGCTGGACTGGGACGAGCTGCCCGGCGCGGCCGGCCGCGGCCTGGAATTTGACGAGGTCCCGTTCGCCCACCCGCTGTGGGTGCTGTACTCGTCCGGCACCACCGGGCTGCCCAAGGCGATCATGCACGGGCACGGCGGGGTGGTGCTGGAGCACCTCAAGGCGCTATCGCTGCACCAGGACCTCGGGCCGGACTCGGTGTTCTTCTGGTACACCACCACCGGCTGGATGATGTGGAACTACCTGGCCGGCGGGCTGCTGGTGGGCGCGACCGTGGTGCTCTACGACGGCAGCGCGACCTACCCGGGCACCGACGCGCTGTGGCGGCTGGCCGCCCGGACCGGGGTGACCTACTTCGGCACCGGCGCGCCGTACGTGCTGGCCTGCGCCAAGGCCGGGCTGCCGGCCGGCCGCGAGCTGGACCTGTCCGCGATCCGCGGCATCGGCTCGACCGGGTCGCCGCTGCCGCCAGAGGGCTTCGACTGGGTCTACCGCGAGGTCGGCGCGGACCTGCTGCTCGGCTCGTTCTCTGGGGGCACCGAT
>DATCUG010000602.1:0-4718 GCA_036567525.1 Streptosporangiaceae bacterium
GCACAGCACAGACTTATCCGGACAGGTTGCGGCACCCCGGCGCTTCCGCTGCGCAGCCTGATTGGGCACGATGGGCCAATGAGCAACACGGTGCGGGGCATCGTCGCCCCAGGCAAAGGTGCCAAAGTTGAGCTGACCACGATCGTGGTGCCGGATCCTGGCCCGGGCGAAGCCCTGGTCCGGGTGCAGGCCTGCGGCGTCTGCCATACCGACCTGCACTACCGCGAGGGCGGCATCGGATCGGACTACCCGTACCTGCTCGGGCACGAGGCCGCCGGTGTGGTGGAGGCGGTCGGCGACGGCGTCACCTCGGTCGCACCCGGCGACTTCGTCGTGCTCAACTGGCGCGCGGTGTGCGGCGAGTGCCGGGCCTGCCGCCGCGGCCGCCCGTGGTACTGCTTCAGCACGCACAACGCCACCCAGAAGATGACCCTCGAGGACGGCACGACACTGTCCCCGGCACTGGGCATCGGCGCGTTCGCCGAGCGGACGCTCGTCGCGGCCGGGCAGTGCACCAAGGTGGACCCGGCGGCCAAGCCCGAGGTGGCGGGCCTGCTCGGCTGCGGCGTGATGGCCGGGCTGGGCGCCGCCATCAACACCGCGCCGGTGACCCGGGGCGACTCGGTGGCCGTCATCGGCTGCGGCGGGGTGGGCGACGCGGCCATCCTCGGCGCCCGGCTGAACGGGGCGCGGACGATCATCGCGGTGGACATCGACCCGCGCAAGCTGGAGTGGGCCCGCCAGTTCGGCGCCACCCACGCGATCAACTCCCGGGACACCGACCCGGTCGCCGCGATCCAGGAGCTGACCGGCGGGAACGGCGCGGACGTGGTGATCGAGGCGATCGGCCGCCCGGAGACCTACCAGCAGGCGTTCTACGCCCGGGACCTGGCCGGCACCGTCGTCCTGGTCGGGGTGCCCACCCCGGACATGCGCATCGACCTGCCCCTGCTGGACGTGTTCGGCCGCGGCGGTGCGCTCAAGTCGTCCTGGTACGGCGACTGCCTGCCGGAGCGGGACTTCCCGGTGCTCATCGACCTGTACCTGCAGGGCCGCCTGCCGCTGGACAAGTTCGTCTCGGAGACGATCGCGCTGGACGCGGTCGAGGAGGCGTTCGCCAAGATGGAGCGCGGCGAGGTGCTGCGCAGCGTTGTGACCCTGGGATGACCGCGCGCATCGAGCAGGTGGTCACCTCGGGGGTGTTCTCCCTGGACGGCCAGGACTTCGACGTGGACAACAACGTGTGGCTGGTCGGCGATGACCACGAGGTGGTGGTCATCGACGCGGCCCATGACCCGGCCGCGATCCTGGCTGCGGTGGGCGGGCGGCGGCTGTCCGCCATCGTCTGCACCCACGGGCACAACGACCACATCAACGCCGCGCCGCAGGTAGCCGAGGCCACGGGCGCGCCAGTGCTGCTGCACCAGGGCGACGAGATGCTGTGGCGGATGATCTACCCGGGCACCCGGCCGGATGAGGATCTCGGCGACGAGCAGGTGATCGAGATCGCCGCCACGCCGCTGCGGGTGCTGCACACGCCCGGGCACTCGCCGGGCAGCGTGTGCCTGTACGCACCGGCACTGGGCACGGTGTTCTCCGGGGACACCCTGTTCCACGGTGGCCCGGGCGCGACCGGCCGGTCCTACTCGGACCATGACACGATCATCGCGTCGATCCGGGGCAAGCTGCTCGGCCTGCCGCCGGAGACGGTGGTGCGCACCGGGCACGGCCAGGACACCACCATCGGCGCCGAAGCCGCCCAGTTCGCAGAGTGACGCCCAGCCCAGCCGAGCCGGCCCGGATCGCGATGTGGTCCGGGCCACGGACGGTGTCCACCGCGCTGCTGCGGTCCTGGGAGAACCGCCCGGACACCGTCGTGGTGGACGAGCCGCTGTACGCGTTCTACCTGGACCGCACCGGGCTCGACCATCCCGGCCGGGAGCAGGTCATCGCCAGCCAGCCGGTGAGCTGGCGGACGGTGCTCCAGCAGCTCACCGACGGCCCGCTGCCGCCCGGGAGCTCGGTGTACTACGCGAAGCACATGACCCACCACCTGCTGCCGGAGGTGGACCGGGACGCGCTGGCGCCGCTCCGGCACGCGTTCCTGATCCGGGACCCGGCCGAGCTGCTGGCCTCCTACGCCCGGGTGCGGGCCACCCCCACCCTGGACGATCTCGGCCTGTGGCAGCAGGCCGAGATCTTCGACCGGTTCGGCGGGCCGGTGATCGACAGTCATGACCTGCTGGACCGCCCGGAGGCGGTGCTCCGCGCGCTGTGCGCGGCGCTCGGCGTGCCGTTCTCCGGCCGGATGCTGCACTGGCCGGCCGGCCCGCGGGACACCGACGGCGTCTGGGCGCCGTACTGGTACGAGTCGGTCTGGCGGTCCACCGGGTTCGGCCGCTACCGCCCGCCCGGCCAGGCGCTGCCCGCCCCGCTGGCCGCGCTGGCCGAGCAGTGCCGCCCTCACTACGAGCGGCTCCATGCCCACCGCCTGACCGGGGAGGCCTGATGCTCCAGCAGTTCGACGAGCGCAACCGTGACCTGATCGTCAACGTGGGCGGCCGGCTGGCCCACCGGGACCAGGCCGGGGTCAGCCCGTTCGACTCGGCCGTGCAGGGCGGTGACGCGGTCTGGGAGGGCCTGCGGCTCTACCAGGGCCGGATCTTCCGGCTGGCCGAGCACCTGGCCCGGCTGCGCCAGTCCGCGGCCGCGCTCGCGTTCAGCCGGGTGCCCCCGGACGAGGAGATCACCGAGCAGATCCGGCGCACGCTGCAGGCCAACCAGATGACCGACGGAGTGCACATCCGGCTCACGCTGACCCGCGGAGTCAAGATCACCAGCGGCATGGATCCCCGGCTCAACCAGTCCGGGCCGACCCTGATCGTGCTGGCCGAGCACAAGCCGCCGGTCTATGACCAGTCCGGGCTGGCCCTGATCACGTCCAGCGTGCGGCGCTCAGCGCCGGACGTGCTCGACCCCAAGATCCATCACAACAACCTGCTGCCGTCCATCCTGGCCAAGATCGAGGCGAATGTGGCCGGTGCGGATGACGCGGTCATGCTGGACAGCCGGGGCTTCGTGGCCGAGACCAACGCCACCCACCTGTTCCTGATCACCGCGGGCGAGCTCGGCACCCCCGCGACGGTGGCCTGCCCGGAGGGCATCACCCGGGCCACGGTGCTGGACATCGCGGCCGGCGCCGGGATCGCGTGCCGGGTCGGCGACTACAGCCTGACCCAGTTCTACGCCGCGGACGAGGTGTTCGTGACCGGCACCATGGGGGGGCTCGCGCCGGTGACGTCGCTGGACGGCCGGGTCATCGGCAGCGGGAAGCCGGGGCCGGTCACCAGCCAGCTGACCGGGCTGTTCGCCGAACTGACCGCGCGCAGCGGCACCAAGCTGATCTGAACCAGGGTGAGCTGGCCCAAGGTGATCTGAGCAGCACCGAGTACGGCCAGCTCAGTTGGGGAAAATGCCCGTTATGACGAAGGCGCCAGATGTCCCATCCACGCTGCTGGCCGGCGGTGTCGCCATGCCGATGGTCGGGTTCGGCACCTGGCGGCTGCGCGGCTCGTCCGGGTACGAGGCGATCCTGGCGGCCCTGCGCGCGGGCTACCGGCACATCGACACCGCCACCATGTACGGGAACGAGGCCGAGGTCGGGCACGCGCTGCGGGACAGCGGGCTGGACCGCCGGCAGGTGTTCCTCACCACCAAGCTGCCGTCCGGCAAGGCCGGCCGGGAGCGGCAGACGCTGCGGGCCAGCCTGCGTGCGCTGGGCACCGACTACGTGGACCTGTGGCTGGTGCACTGGCCACCCGCGCCGCGCGCGCTGACCCAGATGTGGCGCGAGTTCCTCAACCTCCGCGCCGAGGGCATGGCCCGGGCGGTGGGGGTGAGCAACTTCTCCCAGGCGCAGATCGACACCCTGATCACCAAGTGCGGGGAAGCACCGGCGGTGAACCAGATCCCGTGGAGCCCGGCCCGCTACGACGCGGCCCGGCTGGCCGCCAGCCGGGAGCGGCAGGTGGTGGTCGAGGGATACAGCCCGCTCAAGGGCACCAACCTGGCCGACCCGGTGCTGGCCAGCATCGCCGGCCGGCACGGGGTGACCCCAGCCCAGGTCGTGCTGCGCTGGCACCTGGAGCACGGCATCCCGGTCATCCCGAAGTCGGCCCAGCCGGCCCGGATCGCCGCCAACATCGACCTGCTCGGCTTCTCGCTCAGCCCCGATGAGGTGGCCAGCATCGACGGCCTGTCCACCCGCTGAGCCGGCCAGCGCCGGCTACTGCGGCCGGCCCGGCGCGGCCGGCCTGAACTCCACCGAGGTCACCGTCCGGGACCGGGGCTCGGCCTGCACCTGGACCATGTCCCCGACCCGGATCCGCGCGAAGTCGGCCTGGCTGACCTCGCCGCACCAGGTCTGCTGGCCGTCGTCCACCGCATAGCGGTACACCCGCACGGTCGTGTCGTCGGCGCGCTCGAAGTCCTCTTCCCAGCGGGCGATCACCTGGGCGGTGAACGCGGCCGTGGCCGGCCCGGCCAGGTACCGGGACAGGGCGGCCAGGCCGTATGCGCCCAGCGCCAGGGCGATCAGCAGCGGGATGCTCAGCACGCCCCAGACCGGCCCACCGCCGGGCGGCCGGACCGCCACGGCCAGGATCACCACGGTCAGCAGCAGGGCCGCGGCCAGGGACAGCGGCGGGAACGGGTTGCTC
>DATCUG010000603.1:0-2970 GCA_036567525.1 Streptosporangiaceae bacterium
TTATGGCGGGCGATCCTGGGGCCATTGTCACCTGCCGATTGGCGTCTTGCCTGGATAACCCGCCAATTGCGGCCGATCAGCCAATCCCAGGGATGGTGTGCCGCCCAGCTAGCCCATTCCAGTCACATTGACCACACCGGGCCGCGAAACGGCTGGCCACGGGCGTGCGGACAGGAGATGTCCCCGTGGTCAACGGCGGGCCCCCACTGCACCGGACCACGGGGACTGCCCACAGCCTCCCCAGCGCGGCTCCGTAGTTGCTGGAACCATGGTTGCTGGAACACTGTGCGCTGATCACAGGCTCGCCCACGGCGGAGCGTGCCCGCATCCTTAATCCGGGTACCCATTCCGCCCGGTTGGCCCGGTTCGGCCGCGGTGGCCGGGGAAGAGAGTGCAGCGTAGGTACACGCCACAGCCTCGGGGGAGGTCAGATGAGTGTGATGGGTGGCCCGGACCCTGGCCCAGAAGATGAGCTGGGTGGCCCGGACCGGGGCCCGGAGGACGAGCTGGGCGGAACGGACCGGGGCCCAGAGGACGAGCTGGGCGGAACGGACCGTGGCCCAGAAGACGAGCTGGGCGGACCCGACCCGGCCGGCCAGGAAGACGAGCTGCGCCCTCAGGACTAACCCGGGTCAGCGGCCGGTGAACGCGGGCGGGCGCTTCTCCGCGAAGGCGCGCTGGCCCTCACGGTAGTCGGCGGACTGGAAACAGGCCTCGATCATCGTCTCGACCCGCGGGGTTGCGGGCTGCCCCGGAGCACTGGCCGCCTGCCGGATGGCGGCCTTGCAGGCGGCCACCGTGAGCGGCGCGTTCTGCGCGATGGCGCGGGCCAGGCCGAGCACCTCATCAGCCAGCTGGTCGGCCGGGACGACCCGGTTGACCAGGCCCATCCGCAGTGCTTCCTCAGCGGTGAACCGGCGGGCCGAGAACAGCACCTCGGACGCCCAGGCCGGGCCGATCAGGGTCAGCAGCCTGGTCACCCCGCCGAAGCCGAAGCCCAGCCCGAGCCGGGCGGCCGGGATGCCGAACTGGCTGCCCGCGGCGGCGATCCTGATGTCCGCCTGCAGCGCGATGCTCAGCCCGCCGCCCAGGCAGAACCCCCGGATCATGGCGATGACCGGCTTCTCCAGGCTGGCCCAGGCCGTGCTGACCGCCGCCTGGCCACGGTCGTACTCGGCCCGGGCTTCCGGCGACGTGCGCTGCTCGCCGAACTCCGAGATGTCGGCGCCCGCGGTGAACGCCTTGTCCCCGGCACCGGTGACGACCACCACCCGGACATCCCGGTCCTCGCTGAGCCGGCCGAGCAGGCTGGGCAGGGCCCAGCGCATCTCGCGGGTAATGGCGTTCAGCTTAAGAGGGTTGTTGAACGTCAGCGTGCAGATGCCATCGGACAGCTCCGCGAGCAGCTGGCCGGTACCGGTGGGGTAGTTCATCCAGGTCCTTTCAGATCACGCCCTGCGCACGCAGCCGTCCGATCTCCGCGTCCGGGTAGCCCAGCTCGGCCAGCACCTCGGCGCTCTGCCCGCCCGGCTCCGGGCTGGGCGCCCGGACGGTCGGCGGGCCGCCGGACATTCGCACCGCGTTGCGCACGATGTCCAGCCGCCCCAGCGCCGGGTGCTGCACCGGCGCGGTCATGCCGAGGTGGCTGACCTGCGGGTCGGCGAACACCTCGTCCATCCGGTACACCGGCCCGCAGGGCACCCCGGCCTGGTTCAGCGCCTCGATCCACTCGGCCGTGGTCCGGGTCCGCAGCCGGCCGGCCACCAGTGCGTTCAGCTCGCCGCGGTGGGCCGAGCGGCTGGCCGGCGTGCCGAAGCGCGGGTCGTCCGGCAGGCCGGGCAGGCCGATCACCTGGCACAGATTGTGCAGCAGCCGGCCGCTCGCGGCGCCGATGTTCAGGTACCCGTCAGCCGAGGCGAAGCAGCCCATCGGCACGCTCATCGGGTGATGGTTGCCCGCCTGGGCCGGCACCTCCTGGTCGATGGTCCACCGGGCGGCCTGGAAGTCCATCATGGCGATCATCGACTCGAGCAGCGAGGTCTGCACCCAGCGCCCGGTCCCGGTGCGCTCGCGGTCGTGCAGCGCGACCAGCACGCCGATGGCCAGGTACAGGCCGGCCGCCAGGTCGGACACCGGGATGCCGGCCCGGGTCGGCCCGGTGCCCGGCTGCCCGGTCACGCTCATCAGCCCGCCCATGCCCTGGGCGATCTGGTCCACGCCGCCCCGGGCCGCGTACGGGCCGTCCTGGCCGAACCCGGAGATCGAGCCGTAGACCAGCCGCGGGTTCCTGGCGTGCACCGCGGCGAAGCCGAAGCCGAGCCGGTCCTTGACCGGCGGGCGCATGTTCTCGATCAGCACGTCGGCCGTGTCCACCAGGCGCATCAGCACGTCCTGGCCGTCCGGCGTCTTGAGGTCCAGGGTCAGCGACCGCTTGTTCCGGTGCAGGTTCTGGAAGTCGCAGCCGTGCCGGGTGCCGTCGGCCGGGCCGGCCGGCGCCCGGCTGGGCGGCGGCTCGACCCGGATGACGTCGGCGCCCCAGTCGGCCAGCTGGCGCACGCAGGTCGGGCCGGCCCGGGCGACCGTGAGGTCGATGACCCGGATGTCACCGAGCGGGAGATGTGCCACCTAAGCGACGGTACGCACCCCCGCCGCCACCGGCCATAGCGCTAAGGACCAGGCTCCCCTGACCGCCGTCCATGATCACGAATCTGTGATCATGAGATTGGTGTCGTCCGAGCGCAACGGCGCTGACTTAGGCGTGGAAAATATCCACCTTTCGTTGTTGATGTTGGATCTGGTGTCGCTCCAGCAGCACCTCCGTCAACATCAACAGCGAACCGGGCTAGCGGGGGTGCTGGGCGGGGTGGTGAGCCCAGGCGGGGAGCTGGGCGAAAGCACGGACCGGGATCGTGCCCAGGCCCTCGACGCGGAGCGGCACGGCGGTGAACAGGGCGCCGGTCGGCGGGAGCT